>JACWMK010000127.1 GCA_015661405.1 Methanobacterium sp. | reverse complement strand
ATTTGATCATGAAATTATTTTTTTTATAAATCTAAATATACTATTCAAATGAATTTGTGAAAGTTCGATTTTAAAAAAAATTATAATTCATTTAATGTCTCTTCCATCCTGATTACGCCTAAACATAAGATTTTTTCTATATACATATCTATTATTTCACAAAGTGCATCTTCTATAGTAAAATCAGATGATTTAGGATATCTAGCATTTTTATAGAAATTTAAAGTTTTTTTGTACTCAATTGGTAATTCTAATAATAATTTTTCTTCAGAATTTGTTTTTATACTATTTTGCATTCTTTCACTTTCTTACATCTATTTTATTTTCATCTTCTAAATCGATTCCATTAATTAATAAAAATTTTTTAATGTCATTTGGATCGATAGGAGGATCTTTTTCATCTTTATATCTGTAATATGCTTGCTTTAAAAGATTATTTAACTCTTTACACATAGAATATCACCTTTTAAGCTCGTTTTTAATTGCTTTCTGAACAAATTCACTAACTCCACCAAAATCTCCATTTTTAATTTTATGATCTATTTTTTTCAAATCTTCAAAATCTATTGTTATATTTCTAGCAATTTTCAATAGTTTCACCTCCTGACACTATAATTATTTATATAATCAATTATAAACTATTTTTAAGTAAAATTATTGATTATATAAATAATACTTTATGGAGTGATTATCATGGGTGGAAAACATAAAAAATATGATTTATCAATCGAAAAAAATTTATTAGATGGATTTATGCTTGGATCTGACTTGTATAACGTAGTTTTAAAAGAAAAAAATGCTAAAACTGGAGAAGAATTTAATAAAGCATTTAATTACGCATTAAATAAGTTGCTAGAGGAAGAAAAAATACAAATAATTGGTTATAGAAAAAGAGACAGAAAACCAGAACAATCATTTAAATTTAATCCTTTCTTTTTTGAGTTAGTGGGCAAAGATGAAGGAGAGATACTAATTTTATTAAATCAATTAATTGGCAATAATATTAAAGACATGAATCTTATCGTTCTTGAGTCAATTGACAATGAAAATGATAGACAACTTTTATTAAAAAAATTGATAGACTATGATGTTAAAAACAATATAAAAGCAAGAAATCAACTTCTAAATTGTTTTAACCATAAAATTAAACAATTGGAAGAAATAGATCTGAATATATTTAATGAATTTAAGGAAAAAGTGGATTTAATAACCCTTAAAGATTGGACAGCTGAAATAAAAGAAAAAGGAGAAGATTATGGAAATACACCTCAAACAGACAAGATCAGATCAATAATAAGATGGTACGAAAGAAATTTAGATAATATTCACAATTCATCAAAAAAAAATGGAGATAAAAAGTTTTGGAGATTAAGGATCAATGATCTCACCAAAGAAGAAATGAATAAAATAAATCTTTTACCACCTGCACTTGCAAAAAATGAATATCCAACTATTGAAAGTTTTTTAGAGGCTAAAGGAATTTATAAACCTGAAAGGGATTACAAAGAAATAAAAAGACAGTTTAGAGAAATATTATTTTTTATACTTATATCTGAAAATAATAAACTAAAAAATTATTTTGCACTGGCTTTAAGTAATGATGAAGAATCATTAGATTGGTTTAAACTTTTCATTCAACACAAATATACACACTATTCAAAAAATGAATTATCAGATCTATTAGATAAAACAGAATTTATAGATCCCGAGAAAGAAAAACGAAATAAAATGAAGGAACAATTAGCAAAGATGGGAGAAAATTAAATTTCAGATTTCTTTCATTTATTCTTAAGATTATCATTTTCTAGTTGTTTCTTCATCATACTTTTTAGCATGTTTTCCGTTACTTTTTGTCGTTCCTCCATTTCAGCTATTTTCTTATCTTTCTCATCTTTTTGTTTTTTGCGTATTTCACGTTCTTTTTCAAGTTCATTTACTAACTTATCAAATCCTTCAGTGGTAACTTCATGCACTTGTACCGTTTCAATGCCCAGATAAGGGATTAATCGAATGTATTCTTCCTTCAAAGCTTTAGGATTTGGTTTGTTGTATCTGTCCAATGTCATACTATCATTGTGACCTAAAAGCCATCTGGTATAGGATTCAGGAACTCTATGACTGGTAAGAGTAGATGCAAAATACTTTCTCAGTTTATGACTAGTGAAAAATCGGCTTTTACCTTTAACACCAAATTTACATGTATCATTGAGATAAGCAAAATATTTATGAACCGCAGATCGTTTAATTGCTCCATTGCTTGATAAAAAAAGTGAATCATCTATTTTAACAATTGGTTTGTTTTCATTGTTTCTTTCCTCTAAATAATCTAGTAGTGCCATGTTCGCTTCAGGTGTTGTGAATGTAGTATAAGGATGACCTGTTTTATATCTACGAATGTTCCAAGTGAGAATCAGATTCCTTGTTTTTCTTAGTTTTTCGATTATATACTGTATATCAAACTGTTCATTTTCTACAGGTTTCAAAAATTCAGATATGGCATCAAGGAAGTTTTCCCACTTCAAATGACTTATTTCAGCTAAACCCATTCCAGATCCACTCATCATTAGAATTAAAGCTTTATATTTAATGTTAGCATATTTTAGTGATCTTTTAATATGCTGCTTCCCTACAATATCCTCTGTGGTGGTTCTTTCCTTCTCTTCCAAATCTTTTATTTTTATACGTGGCGTATCTATGTCACATTCATGATAAAATCCCTTAATCGTTGCCATATATGTTTTAATGGTGTTGAATGATTTACCATTTTCACGAAGATGCTCTTTAAAGTCCAAGAGACGTTTATTTATCCTTCTTTTACGCATTCTAATATTCTGATCTTCATCTTCTTCTGCTTCAGATATTAGATCTTCAAGGGTTTTCTGACTGAATTCACAATATTTTCGTAGACGTATCAGATAGGTATTTCTGCTAGATTGACCTAAATCTCTTTGTATGAAAAAATTTTTTAGATATTCTTCTTCTGAAATATCTTTATTAATATATGGATTCATAATAAAATAATATGTTTTATAAACCATATAAAGTTAAAGTGGAGTTATTATTATCATGATACTGGGTATAAGTGGAAGTCCAAGGAAACAAGCCACAGATTACGTGTTAAGGGAAGCTTTAAATATGTTAGAAGAGCGGAACTTTGAAACTGAATTTTACAGTTTACGTGGTAA
>JACWMK010000126.1 GCA_015661405.1 Methanobacterium sp. | reverse complement strand
AATTCCCCAATTTCTCTAAGCCATAAATCTGTATTATCAAGACCTACAGGTATTATTTTTTGGGCGTAAGGTACTTGAAATCGTTCTTTTAATTCTTTTGCAAAGTATTCACTGAATGTGGGACACAAAGTTGTTGTAAGGGCCGCTTCAGATGCATATCCAATGGCATCAGTAGTGGCAAAATTTGGAATAAAATTTGCTCTAAGTCCTAATTTATTCAAAAGTCTTTCTACTTCAACTTCATCTACTCTTCCAAATGAAATTGGATTAATGATGTTTATTAAATCATCTTGTTTCTCTCTCGGTTCCTTTATAAGGTGATTTAAGACACCTTGGAATGATCCATCATATCCAGATGCCCATACTTTCGATTTAAATCCATCACAGTATACGGGAATAACGGTAGCAGACACTTCTTCTTGAATTTTTCTTATTATAGCGTCAATATCCTCTCCAATAATCCCCGATACACATGAGGAATATATAAATATTGCATTGGGATTATGTCTTTTATCTGCTTCTAATATTGCTTCCTTAAGTTTGGCTTCTCCCCCATGAATTGCTTCTGCATCAGTAAGATTTGTAGAAAACCATTTTCCAGTTGATGGTGTTTCACCCCGGGTAATTTGACCAAACCGGTTGAATATGCTAATACATGCCAGTGAACTGCTACATCCTACTGGTGCATGAATAATTATAACCGTATCTTTTATAGTGGCTAATGTTATCATAGCCAACCATTCTTGACAGAAAGTTGTCTGAGAAAATGCACGATCTTTTGTTTTCAGACATTTCTTAGATGCTAAATTCACAAGTTCACTTGCAGTTCCACCGTAAGCGATGGTAGTATCCAAACGATGTTCTCTTACAGGAACAGTGCTTTTATATACCTTTTCCTGATCGGTGCTTCCATACACCTTATCCACTCTTTTAACCATTTTGAATCACTCCCTTATTCCATATTTGTTATATACTAATATTTTACTCTCAATCAATTAGATGATTACCCATTTGAACCTAATTCCACAAATTCCTTCGTTAGTCGAATTGATTCAGGTATATAACACTTATAATTCAATATATACTTCTCAAGTCAAAAATTATAAATATCCCATACTTTTGAAAATTTAAGCTTCTATTGTTTAACTTCAAAGTACAAAAAATTAAATGTTAAATTCTCTAAACCTATCAAATTCTTTTGATTAATTCAAATTATAACAATGCTTTTTTATGAATTAAAATTAATTATCGTTTTATAATATCTCTTCATTAATTAATCGCAACTTTAAATATCTTTTTAAATGCATTTTGATTACTGGAACGTGTTTTTAATTTTGATGAAGCTAACCTCCTCAAAGCATCATCTATCAAATTATTGATCATATATGACTGTATACCATGACAATATAGTATATGCGTAGCTTTTGGTCCAATTTGACTTGCTAATACTGTATTGCAGTCTAAAATTAGGTTTATGCTTCTTTCTAATAAATTATCATGATCTTTTAAGTTACTGAATTCGATTTTATCATATGGTGGGGTATTTTTTCTTGACTCCAGAAATTTATAACTACCATCTTCTTTTATTTCATAAATTAGAAATGATAACGTCTTACCAAAATGTTCATTGATACGTTTACCGTCATTACTGGCAATTGCTACTTTAAAAGACATCAGATCACCTCATAGAATTCTTTTTTAAATTTTAGATAAAAATTTCAAATTATTATTAAGTTTACAAGATTGAAAATAACGATCGTTATTTAATTATATGATTGTGCTGATTACATACATATAAAATTAACGATCGTTACAGTTTAAATAATTATTAAGAGTATTAATATTAAATAATCATCATTCAATCCCAACATCTTAATTCTAAAAAAAATATTACTAAATAGTAAAATTATTCCTTTAATGATTTATGAAATTATTAAATAAATGCTAAAAATTTTGCTGAAATATGCTGAATTTATTCTTAATTTTTTATCATGAAAAATTATAAAAAAATTTTTTTTATTTATTACTCCTTCGCCTTACCTCATCATTATAAAGGGTATTATCCGTACATTTGTGACACCAGACAGGAGAGCTTGAATTAAAGCTTCCTAACCCACAATCTTCCCAAATGTTTACAAGTTTTGAAGTTAAATCAACATACCACTGTGCTGATGGTGGTCTCTCTCCTTCGTAAGCTGATCCCGGTCCGGGACTCCATACAAAATTTATTGGAACTACACCTTTGCCTGCAAGGTATTCTGCACCTTCCAAAAAAGACTCTTTCGGCTCGAGGCCTGTTACAAACCCAGCTACTATTTTTCCTTCGCCATGTATTTCTGCCGCTTTTTCAAGTGCATCTATCCATCTATCTCTTCCAACAGTTTTAGATTTGCCCGGGCATATTTCTTTAAATAACATGGGATTCCATATCTCCAAGTCAAAAGCAAGAAGACTGATTCCAGAATCATGAAGATCGTAAATCTCAGAATCAGAGGTGGGTGCACTGACAATAGCACATCCCGGTACTTTATTACCCCCAACATACTCTTTCACAGCATTTATAGCCTTTATACACTGTTCAGTTTCTTTTCCATTAGGAAGCCATCCACCAGTAAATACTGCGTGTTTTGCAACATCCTTAAATGCTCGTGCAGCTGTTTGACCGAGCTGTTCTGTGAATTTATAGTTTACCACGTCCTCTTTTTTATCCATCTTTGTGGGTACTATATTGCAAAATTTGCATTGAGTTTCTGTTTTAAAGTATCCGCAATAATTCATATAACATATACTGAGACAGTCTGTTCCGCGTATCTGTGCCACTTTGGACATCAATGTACCATCATCAGTTTCACTATTGTAGTACTCAGGGCGGGGAATCCATTTTATCTCGGTTATGAATTTTTCTTCATGAAAAAGGGATAGAGAATCATTGTTTGAATTTATGGTAAAAGGTGATCTACTATATTTCCGGAGTTGAACTATGGTTCCATCAGGAAGCTCAAAATCATCAGGTATTTTTTCTTTATCATGGCGTTCAAAATCCCATTCAAACAGCCAGTGAATTTGTTCTTTATATTTCTCACCCACACCATTTAAGGCGGATGTATTTATATTCACACCTTCGACTAGCAACTCTGCCTTAAGTTCAATCGCTTCAAGCTCTTTTCCTTTAAGTCGATACCAAT
>JACWMK010000009.1 GCA_015661405.1 Methanobacterium sp. | reverse complement strand
AAACATAATACTATATAAATATTTGCCTATAACAATTTAAACAGATTAAAACACGAATTCCAAATTTCTAAAAAATTTAAATGATCAAAGATCAAATAGTAAATCGAAAATCTCTATAATAAAATTCTTTTTTGTAAAAAACTCACTATGATTAAAATAGGATGATATTTATGAATAATGCAGAAATAAACCCCATAATCCTGGAAAAAGCTCTTAAAATTAGTGATACAATCGGAAGTACATTATGTACCCGTTGTTGGGGCAGAATTTTCTCTCAAGATATTGAAGGCACAAATAATCAGGAGAGGGGAGAATATATAAAGCAAATACTAATGGAAAAAACTTGTGAGAATGATAATTTAAATAATGATTATTGTTATATATGTGATAATATTTTTCAATTCGTAGAAAACGGAATTATGAATGATATAAAAAATAATATATTGGATTCTAAAGTTGAATTTTCCACATTTCTTGTGGGATGTCGCATACCTGCTGAAATTATCCGTAAACAAGAGTACTTATATAGTAAACTGGATTCTGAACCGGAAAGTATTAAAAAAGAAATTAACCGTGAGATTGGTAAATTTTTATGCTTGGAAATGGGTAATAAAGTTGACTTTGATAATCCAAATTTAGTGATAATGGTGGATTTCAAAACAAATATGACACTTAATTTAGAATTACAATTAAATCCCTTATTTGTAGAAGGTCGTTACAGAAAGCTAATTAGGGGAATTCCTCAAACTAAATGGCCATGCCGTAAGTGTAAAGGTAAAGGATGTGAATATTGTAATTACACTGGTAAATTATACATGGAGTCTGTTGAAGAATTAATATCTCCATTAATAATTAAAGAAGCTCATGGTATTGAATCCAAGTTTCATGGTGCTGGTAGGGAAGATATAGATGTTAGAATGTTAGGTAACGGCAGACCATTTGTAGTGGAAGTCAAAGAGCCTCAGAAACGGACTTTGAACTTAACTGAATTGGGAAAAAAAATTAATTTGTACAATGCAGGTAAAGTTGAGGTTTCAGATTTAAAATTAGTGGGTAAGGAAAGACGCAGCCAAATAAAGACTTCATCTACAAGCACCTACAAAGTATATCGAGCTATAGTAGATCTAGATAAAGAAGTTTCTAATGATAATTTAAAGATTTTAAACTCCTTGGACGTTATAGAGCAACGTACTCCCCTTAGAGTGTCTCACAGAAGAGCGGATTTAATAAGAAAACGTAGAGTTAGAGATTTAAAAGTTAAAAAATTGGATCAAGAGAGATTGGAATTGATAATTGAATGTGAAGGGGGTTTATACATTAAAGAACTTATATCCGGTGATGAATTTAGAACAAAACCTAGTGTAACTTCATTACTTCAAACTCCTGCTAGATGTGTGGAGTTGGATGTTCTTGATGTTCAAAATTGAGTTTCTCCTGAATGTCAATAAATAATGAAGTTAAATTATAATTTATACAAAATAGTTTATAGATAGTATTATAAACATTAATAAGAAATAATTTTTTAATATATTAATATAAATCAGATTATATAAAACGAATTATACTTATGCTATATATTATGGAGATTTAGGGTATAATACTTCTTCATTTAAGATAATTCTATGGAAAAACGGATTTTAATAGCTCGCTAAGTAATTTTGATTTAACAAATATAAATTCAAATGAATACTATTATATAAAATCATATTGCAATTAGTTAAATTTAATCCAAAATTAATTATTCAATTTCTTGTAAATTGATTAGACTTTTTTAAGTTGAAAATGGAGGTTTTAAAAAATGAGAAGATCAAGAGGTTTTAAAAGTAAAACACGTTACAAACTCAAAAAGACCATAAGGGCAGGTAGAACAAACCCTATAACAAAACATATACAGACTTTTGATGAAAATGATTTGGTTCATATTATAATAGATCCTAGTATTCATAAAGGTCAACCCCACCCACGATTCCATGGAAGAACGGGTAAAGTAGCTGATAAACGTGGTCAAGCTTACATAGTAGAAATTAATGATGGTAATAAGGCTAAAAAATTGATTGTAAGACCAGAACATCTTAAAATACAAGAGTGATAACGATGATTGGAAAGAAAATTATTGAAACCGATCCCGTCACCATTCCAGAAATTAAAGAAATGTTAGAGAAACGACAAGAAGCTCATGAGTTAACCTATGAGCAAAATTTAGTTTTAGATCATGCAATTAAGTTCTCAAAGCTGGATTCTGAAACCGCTCGTAAGTTAGTGGATGAGCTTGCAGATATAGTCAAAAAGACCCAAGCTGTTAAATTAGCTGATATAATGCCTAAGGATATGTCTGATATGAGGCTCATGTTTGCTAAAGAAAGAGGTTCCCATAAAAAAGAAGAATTAGAACAGTTATTAGAAATTATAAACAAGCAACGCGAAGAAGAACCATAAAAAATTAAATTTTTAGCAACTTAGTCAATAAAAGAAATTAATTTAGATTAAATTATAATTGTTCACTAAAATTGATGAATAATGAAATTTTAATTGGAATATTCAGAATTTTAAACTAAAGTCGGTGGTTAAATGGAAGATTATGCGATTATTTTGGATTATCTTCCTTTAGGTTATGTAAAGGAAGGTTCATCTTCATTTAAAAGAAAACCTGTAGCTCAAGCTATAGGTATAGTAGAGTTTACTCTTCTAGAACTTACTCCCCAAGAAAATGTTAACCTAGATATACATGAAAAGGTTTACATTGGAGCGGGAAAGCGAGATAAAATAGCACGGGTGAACGGCAGACTTAAGTACGATAAGCTCACCTCCACCGCTAAGGTAGAATTGAATTATGTAATAGAAGAGATTATAAAGGAACATGAGGATAAATATGTCCAATTTTTCAATGACGCAGGTTCCATTTCAACCAGACTTCATCAGATAGAACTTTTACCGGGTATTGGAAAAAAACACATGTGGGATATTTTAAAGGCACGTAAAGAGAAAAAGTTTGAGAGCTTTAAGGATATTAAAGAGAGGGTACCTATGTTAGCAGATCCTGTTAAGCTTATTTCTAAACGTATCCTCATGGAACTCGAAGGAAGCATTGATAAAAAGGGTAAAAGGAAGTACATACTCTTCACTAGACCTCCAAAGAAAGAGAAGCCTGATAATCCTAGATTCTAACAGCATTAGATTTCATAATAAAAGTTTGAAAAATAATATATAATTCTTTGAATATTTAATTTGAGAATTAATTTGTTTTTCGACGTGTATAAGAGTTATAAATGTTATCGGATACTTTGAAGATATTAAGAACACATAATGTAAGGTTGAATAAAAGAAAAGGCCAAAATTATCTGATAGATAGTCAAATACTGTTCAAAATCTTGAATAATGCAAATATCTCCCGGGAAGATACTGTTCTAGAAATAGGTCCCGGTATTGGAACTTTAACAATACCATTAGCTAGAATGGCTGGTAAAGTTGTAGCGGTGGAGCAAGACAAAAAGATAGCAGAGATATTAAAAGAAAGACTTAATAGTCTTCACATATTTAACGTAGAGGTAATAATAGGTGATGCTGTTAAAATCAAGCTTCCACCATTTAATAAAGTAGTTTCAAATTTGCCTTACCAAATATCTTCACCTATAACTTTCAAACTACTTAAAGAGAAGTTTGATTATGGAATATTGATGTACCAACTGGAATTTGCAGAAAGGATGATAGCAAAACCAGGTGATAGTAATTATTCTCGTCTTTCAGTTATGTTATACGTGTGTTCAGATGTAGAATTTCTTTTTAAAGTTTCAATGGATTCTTTTTTTCCCCAACCACAAGTATCTTCAGCTGTAATTAAATTAACTCCCAATCTTAAATTAAATATTGATGAATTCTTTTTTAACATATCTAGAGCACTTTTCCAGCATAAAAAGAAAAAAGTACGTAATGCTCTAATTGACTCATTCCATGAAATATCCAATATGGATAAACATATTGCAAAAGATATTATTTCACATTTAGATGAAAGATTAATGAACGAAAGAGTTATGAAATTAACACCCGAAGAAATTATGATAATTTCCAATCAATTAGAATATTTAATGGATAATACTAACGTTTCAAATTCTAAGTAAAATTAATAATGTAAACTCGTGTTTTCATTCTATAAAATCTTATTTTAAATAAAAAATAGGTGGATTTGAATTTTTATGGCAGATGTTAATGATTATACTTCAGGAAAAATCCTTGAAGATGTAAAATTAACTAATTATTCTATTAATTTAGTAAAAATCCCTGTTCTAGGTTTATTAATAAGGAAGAATTTATTGAAAGGAATAGTAAAATTTGAGCCACGAGTAATAAATATAGATCTAGCAGCTTCATTAATTCAAGATTGTGATAAGTGTGCGGTAGGAGAACGCGTCTGTAGAGCAATAAATAAATGTTCAGAGTTTACAGAATCTATATTTCTAGATGAGTTAGCTGATGGTATGACAAGTGTAGGGAAATGTCAATACATTGAAAAAGCAGACGCCATCCGTATATTAAAAAAATATCCTAAAAATCCATTAATCTTAGCAAAAGTTTCAAATAAATACATGGAAATATGTAGATCAGCACCTGACGATTGTATATTTTTCAAGATGGAAAGGTGCAAAATTAAATGTTTAAAATGAATTAATATTGATAGTTACTCTTAACTTAAACACTACTTAAGGATGAATATTAAAATGTTAGAAGATTACAAAGGAATCTGTTATGAAACAAATCCACAAGTATATGAACCATCTGAAGACACATTTTTATTTGCAGATAATATAGAAGTGGAGAGAATGAGTCGTGTGTTGGAAATTGGTACGGGCGTGGGAATTATAGCAATTATGGTTGCTAGAAGAGCACGGATGGTGATTGCTACTGACATAAATCCCTATGCCCTTGAATGTGCTGTTAAAAATATAATCAGTAATAAATCATTTAATATAGAATTAAGAGAAGGAGATTTATTTGAACCTGTAACTAATGAGAAATTCGATCTCATTCTATTCAATACTCCATACCTTCCTTCATCAAGTGAAGAAAAAGTTAATGATGAACTAAATGCCGCATGGGACGGTGGAGTTAACGGTCGAGAAGTCATAGATAGATTCCTCGCTGATGTTAAAGATTATTTAAATCCATGTGGTCGTGTACAGATGGTACAATCATCTTTATCTAATATAAATAAAACTTTAAAAAAGTTGGAAGAACTTGGTTTTAAGGCGTCTGTAACTGCTAAGGAAAAACATTTCTTTGAAGAAGTGGTTATAATAACTGCATATACGTAATTTAAATTTTTTAAATCAAAAAAATTAATTACTTTTTTAGTAAATTTCAGAAAATTAAAAATTAAATTTTATAGTTAAATAAATAAAGTTATATATTATTATTATATAAAAAATGACAAAAATACAAATAAAAAATTTAATAATTTAGTAATTAATACATAATTTTCCCGTATTGTATTATAGGATTAAAGAGTTAGAAATTATTAAATTAATATTGTTATTAGATAAAATATTATGTTTAAAAATGGAGGCTTAAAATGAAAGACATCGTTAGAGGATGGCGTCATATTCCACAACGGTACAACCTCATAGGAACAAAATGTACCCGTTGCGGAGAAATATATTTTCCTAAAAGAGTAATGTGTCCAGAATGCAGAAGAAAAGGTCAGTTAGAGAATATAAAATTTAGTGGTAAAGGAAAAATCCATACCTACTCAATCATACACACACCTACAGAAGAATTCAAATCATTATCTCCTTATACAGTAGCTATAATAGAATTAGAAGAGGGTGCCAAAATAACTAGTCAAATAGTAGACTGTCAGAAAAACGACATCCAAATCGGTGATGATGTAGAGTTAGTTTTCAGAAAAATAAAAGAAGAAGGCGATGAAGGAGTAATATCTTATGGATACAAATTCAAACTCAAAAAATAAAATAGGAGTACTCTTAGTAGGTCATGGCAGCAGATTACCCTATGGAAAAGACATAATAAGCCAAATAGCTGAAATTTATAAAGAAAAAACAGATTACCACGTTGCTGTTGGATTCATGAACATGTCAAAACCATCCATACCTTCCGCAATAAACCATCTGGCAAACATTGGTGTAAAAAAAATTGTTGTAACTCCGGTATTTTTAGCTCCGGGAGTGCATACCACGCAAGATATACCTCAAATTTTGGAATTAACTGATATTCACTTAAAACATAATCATCAGGAAAACTCCGAGCACAATCATAGCCATAAACATAATGAAGATGTCGAGGAAATCCTATTTAAAGGTGAAATCATCTATACTGAGCCATTGGGTGCTGATGAAAGAATCGCGAATATAATAAAAGATAGGGTTGATGATGCCCTCTAAAAACCTTAAAATCTCTGATTTGGGCGAGAAAAAACTAATAAAAAGACTTCTTGAAAAAAGTCAAAAATATCCATTCAAATCTATTTTTTTTGATAATTTATCATTTAAAAGCCGAAGTGATGATGCAGCACTCTTGAACTTTGGAGAAAATTATTTAGTAGCAACTTCTGACTTACTAATTCAGTCAACTCACTTTCCAAGACAGATGACTCCCCGACAAATAGGGAAAAAAGTTGTGACTGTCAATGTTAGTGACCTAGCTGCCATGGGTGCTGAAAGTTTGGGAATTATAGTGGCCATGGCCATGCCGCCAGATTTAACGGTTTCTGATTTCGATGAAATCTTAGATGGAATATTAGAAGCATGCGAAAATTATCAAATGGCACTTATTGGTGGAGACACTAATGAATCAACTGAACTAACATTATGTGGAACCTGTCTAGGGATTGTAGCAAAAGATAAAGTTATGATGAAGAGCGGATCTCAAGTGGAAGATATAGTCGCAGTTACAGGACCTTTAGGAATTGCCGCAGCTGGATTTGAAATCTTATCTGCGGATGAATCAAAATTAAGAGATTTAAACCCTACTTTTAAAGAACTTGCCCTTAAACATGCTTTAGAACCTAATGCACAATTAGAAAAGGGAATTTTATTTTCAAAAACAGGTGCTGTGACATCTGCAACTGATATAACCGACGGTCTTTTAAGTGAACTTGGAGAACTCATACAAGCTAACCAAAATAACATAGGAATGATCATCTATGAAGATAAAATACCTATACTGGATGAAATCTTTGAGCTAGCCAGGAGAATAGGTAAGGATCCCATTGAAATGGCTTTATCATATGGAGAAGACTTTGAAATCCTGTTAACCATTAAAAAAGATAAATTTAAGGAAATTGAAGATAAAATCTCGCTTTATGAAATCGGTTCCGTAACTTCATCTGGACAAATCCAAATGATAAATAAGGAAGGAAAAATAAATATATTAATTCCAAAGGGCTATGAACACTTAAAAAAAAGTTGATAAATTTCAATAAAAAAAATTATTTCGGGTGAAAAATTCATGAGGAAAGAAGCCATACTTTATGAAAAAGTAGGCAAAGCCTTAAATTGCAAAATTTGCGAAAGAAGATGTATCATTTCAGAAGGCAAAACCGGTTTTTGTGAAATGCGTGAAAATAATGAAGATAAAATTTATAGCCTCAATTATGCTGCTGCATCTTCTCTAGCAGTGGATCCTATAGAGAAAAAACCATTATTTAACTTCTACCCCGGAAGTACTGTATTATCAATTGGAAGTGTAGGCTGTAATTTCCGATGCAGGCACTGCCAAAACTGGGGTATATCCCAGTCACAATTGAAAAAAATACCCACTCAAGAAATACTACCCGAAGAAGCTATAAAACTCACTAAAGAAAATGGATGCAAATCAATCGCTTGGACCTATAATGAACCCACCATGTGGTTCGAGTACACATTAGACTCCGCTAAAATAGCAAAGAAAGAAAATATAAAAACAATTTATGTAACCAATGGTTACATGACCGAAGAATCCTTCAATCAAATAAAACCCTACTTAGATGCTGCTAACATTGATCTTAAAGGAATGTCCAATAAATTTTATAAAGATCTATGCGAAGCACGACTCCAGCCCGTATTAGATAACATTATAAGGATGCATGATGCCAAAATACATGTAGAAATTACTAATTTAATGATACCAAGTTATAACGACTCTGAAAAAGATATTAATGCATTAGTGAAATTCATGGTAGATGAAGTGGGATTAGAGGTTCCCCTACATTTTACAAGATTCTTCCCTCAATATCAGTTAACAAACCTACCTCCAACTGAAGTTAAATTATTAAAAAAAGCTCAAACAATAGCCAAAGAAGCAGGTATTAAATATGTTTACATTGGAAACGCCCCTTCATTGGGAGGAGAAAACACTTACTGTCCTGAATGTGGAGAACTTATTATAGAAAGAGACGGCTTCCAAGTTATAAGTGACGAGAAAAAAATAAAAGAATGCCCCAAGTGTAAAGCCAAAATAGATATTGTTACTAACTAAAAAAAAATATTAAAAAATTTGAAAATTTACTTTAGAATAATTGCGAATAAGATATCTATCTAATTCTTTAAGAGTTTGAAAATTTTAATGGAATAAATAAATTTTTTTTTATTTAATCATTTTTTTTACTAACCCTCTCAAACTTCTTTTTTCTATCAATCGGCATTGTTGCATCAACTCCAACCTTCGTAGTCGTACCATCAGGCTTTGCACAAGGATCGAGTGAAGAACCTCTAGCCCCTGGAATTATAAATATATCTTCATCACCTTTAACTCGCGTAGCAATGGCGTATTCTACATCATTACTATTAAAAATATCAATATCCTCATCAACCACTGCACAATGTTTTAATGATGGATGAGCTGTCAAAGCCGCCATTAAAGCATTTTTACCATCACCTTGCGTCTGCTTTTGAATTGAAACTACCGCATGCAACCAGCAACAACCACCCTCAGTTAAAACTACATTTTTAACTGTAGGAACGGTGTTTTGCACTATCTTATATATACGTGGCTCCTGAGGTAAACCTTGTAACAATTTATGTTCAAATCCAGCAGGCATTATAGCATGGTATAATGAATCTTTTCTATAATGCATTTTATCCAGTTCTATAACTGGTTCATTCCTTACTACATCATATGTATCTGTTAAATCTACAAATGGACCTTCTGCAGCTCTTTCAAATGGTAATATTTTACCTTCCAATAATATTTCACATTCAGGAGCTTCTAAATCTACAGTATCACATTTTATTAATTCCATTTGACCCTGATGAAAATTATTAGCCACTTCCAATTCATTTACATTAATAGGTATGGACGTGCAGGATGCTAAAAGAGTCGCAGGATGCATACCTATAGCAATAGCAATTTCTAATGGTTGACCCATCTTTTCTGCTTTCTGATAATATGTGTATAAATTTCGGGGGACAATTCTAACTCCTAACCTATTATTAGTTGATACAAGCATACGATGTATTGATGCATTTCTTACACCCGTCTCCGGATCTTTAGCTACAATCACTCCTGCTGTAATATAAGGTCCACCGTCATTTTTGTAATAAGTTAATATGGGAAGTTCTCTTAAGTCAGCTTTCTTTGAGACGTGGAATTTCTCATTAGTACTTAGAATTCTTTTTATAGGTATTGGATTTTCCATAGCCTCAATTATTCTGCTACTTATTCCCGGAACATTTATTGATAATGCTCGGGCTATTTTTTCTCTCGTATTGCATATACCAGATATTATACGTATATCACTTTTTTTAATGTTTTCAAAGATTATAACATCTTTATCATGTTCTTTAAGTATTTTAGAAGCTTCATACTTTGTGGAGATTTCTTCTTCAATTGTTACCACTTTGAATTCATTTTCAAGGATTTCTAGAAATTCTCTCATTTAATTCAGACCCTCTACAAAATTTATTGAGTATATTTGAAAATATATAAAACGAATATTTTGGCAAAAATAATTTTTATATTTTAATTTACATTTAATTCATTGAAAAATATAATATTTTAAGTCAAAACTTCCCTGTTTTACATATACTATCCTTAAAATTTAAAAAATTATCTTTTAATCGTTCACTACCTATTCCCAATAGTTCAGCTGCGAATAAAGCCGCATTTCCTCCGGAATCTATGCCCATGGTGGCTACCGGCACTCCCGGCGGCATGTCCACCATTGATAATAAAGCATCCAATCCACCCAGTTTAATGTTACAAGGCACTCCTATTACAGGTTTTTCCGTGTATGCTACTACTGCCCCTGTAACGTGAGCTGAAAGCCCAGAAATAGCTATAAATAATTTTACGTCCCTCATCTTTTCCATAAAATCTTCAAATTTTACTGGATTTCTGATAGGAGATACAATCAAAGAATCATAGGATATATTCATCTTATCTAAGAATATTGTGGTTTTTTTTGCCACTTTTATATCTGAATAGCTTCCAGCAATCACTGCCACGTCACAAGGATTTAAATGATCAGAATTAGAAATTTCATTGGAATCCAGTTTATGAATTTCATAATTCGTATTTTCCGTATTAACATGTTTAAATGATGTTTTAGTGTAATAAGAACCTTTAAGTTTATCTTCAAGTTTTTCTTCATCTTTATCCACTTTAAAGAAAAAATCTCTTCTCATAGCTGAAAGATTTTCTCTAACCTTCCTATTATTGATGCCTATTATCTGTGAAGCAAGTATGGCACCGTTTTCGCCACGATCAATGCCTACCGTTGCCACAGGAGCCCCCAATGGCATCTGCACTGATGCAAACATCGCATCCAGTCCCCCTAACTTCACTTCTACCGGTACTGCTACAACTGGTTTATGAGTGTTAGCAGCTATAATTCCAGGAAGATGGGCTGAAAGCCCAGCTATACCCATGAAAACTTCCACTCCATTTTTAGTTGATTCTTCAACTATTCTCATAACTTTTTGATGAGTGCGATGAGCCGATGCAACCCGCAAATCATAAGGAATCTCCATAGTTTCCAGGACGTTTATAGCCTTTTCTGCTATAGTAAAATCAGATGCACTTCCTAATAAAATCATAACCTTCGGTTCCATCCCACCACCCAGAAAATTTCCTCAAAAATTATCTGTAATATGAATTTATTTCATAGTTAACTACATTTTTATAATAAAATAAATTATCTTTATACTAAACTTATTCACTAAAAAAGTTAATAAAGTTTTTTGGTAATGAATTGGGAAAACAATTAAAAGTACGATTTATACAATCATGATTAAGATAGCTGAATTCAGTTTGAACAAAGAGTTTTTTTGAGGTGTACTATAAGTGATACGGATCATATTATTATTATTTTCGATTATTTCTTCAATTAAAACCATTAATTCTAAAAATATGACCGTGTCAATAATAATACCTGCTTTTAACGAAGATAAAACAGTGGGTAATGTAATAAAGGCTGTAAAATCCTTAAATTATATCTATGAAATCATTGTGGTGGACGATGGCTCCCAAGATAACACAGCCCAGGTAGCTGAAAAAGCAGGTGCTAAAGTAATACAACACCTTAAAAATCGAGGGAAAGGATCTGCTATCAAAACAGGTTTTATTAACTCTAAAGGAGATATTGTAGTTTTTTTAGATGCTGATATTCAAAATTTAACCTCTAAAAAGGTTGATAACATAATAAAACCAATAATTAATGGAGAAGCAGATCTTACAAAAACTAAATTCAAAAGAGAAGCCGGTCGAGTAACCGAATTAACTGCTAAACCATTATTAAAATTCTTTTTCCCCGAAATAAAATTTGATCAACCTCTCAGCGGACAATTCGCTGCTAAAAGATCATTTCTCAATAGAATAAAGTTAGAGGATGATTATGGAGTAGATGTAGGGATTGTTTTAGATGCAGACGCTAGGGGAATGAAGATTAAGGAAGTGGATATTGGAAAAATCGACCACATGCTATCTTCACTTAATGACCTTAATATTGTTGCCACCGAAGTAGTAAGAACCATTGTGGACCGAGCCACCGAATATGGTCGGGTTACCATGATTGATTCACTAGGAAAATCCATTAGAATGGAAATACTAGGACTTTCATTAGTTTTTTTAGGAGTATTTAGCACATTCTTTATAAGACCCATCCCAATACAAGTAGGGTTGGGAATATCCATATTTGGAACAGTTATAGCCCTTTTTTATATAGTTAAAATACTCAGAATGTCTATTAACATGATGAGAAAACCTGGTGCAAGATTACAAACCCTCAAATCTTTCTTCTATATGCATTCCCCCATTGTAATATCCGGTATTATATTATTAGCAATGATCAGCACGCTCGTTGGTGCGGTCCATTATGAAAATGGGAAAATATCCATTGAACCTAACTCTCGGAATATAATAATATTCACTAGCCACAATGTTAACAATCAAACCATTGCTGTTAGAGGTCCTTACACGGTCGATAGTGGTCTAGACAACGAAACTTCTATTTTAAGAATGCCACAAGATGCTATGAATACGTTAGAGTTTAATTATGGTGATTCGATTTATATTAATGGCCAGGAATACATTTTAAACCAGACTCTTCCAGGGGAGGATAATGTAATGCGTTTACCCTCCGACGTAATGATTTCACTTGGATTAAATATTGGTGATGTTATAATGGATAGTAGTGTAAGAAACGTGTTCACTAATCTTTACGCTGAAAGATATCTTCCAATGCAAAATAATAGTAATCTAACTATTAAAGAAGGTATCATAATAAAACCAGGATCCGCCAATGCCAATACAGTTAACGTATTCTTGAATAATCAGGAAGTATCTAGTACTGTAGGGGTATTTAATAATGGAACTTATAATGTCTACCTTAATGGTGTATTATATACATCCATTTATTATAATGATCAACATCCTCAAGGTAATTATACTTTGTACGATGGACAAAACATTATTACTATAGAGATTGATGGACAAAATCAGTCTAATGTAGCCTTTGCATCTTCTGATAATGGATGGTTCCTTAACTTAACCTACAATGATGAAAATCAGTAATAAATTTTAACTGCTTCCCTCAAATCATTATAAAGTCCAAGAGCAGCTAATGCTCCAATTTCTCCCCGGGCACCAGTAACCTCCAATAATTGAATTCCTACATCATTTGCTGTTCTCTGTGCTTCCTCCAATGTTACCATAGATTTCTTAGCAGACTCTGCATATAATCTGAGTTTTAAGGGAATTCCAATACCTTCAAGAATTGCAATTGACGTTTTATCAGATAAAGTGTATTTTTTAAGTAATTGACATGTTTTTTCAATTAACACATCTTTTTCACCAGGTTTAACCGCGAATACTAATGCTATAGCTACACAATTCTGAGTTTTATTAGGATTATGAGGATAAAGTTGCACTGTAACATGATCTAGGTACTCAAAACCCATCTTATTGAGTTCCATCCCTATATTATTAGCTAAAGTCCAGGTAGCTCCCTCATCCTTAGTATCCGTGTCGTCTACCCCTATAACGACTTTTTGCATGCGGGGAGTGATTACAGCAGCTCTACCTACCTTGGATCCGCCACCCACGTCATAAAGTTCCACTCTCTTAACCCCTTCAGCCATGCCTCTGCACATAGCTGCACCCACTCCAGCCCCCGCTAATCCTGAGTGAACTATACGCACTTCATCTCCCTCAACCGAGACTTCTTCAATTCCAGCAGCACTGAAACTGGGTATAAGATTCACCTCACTTTTACCTACTTCAAGTAGATATGTATGTTTATCTCCATCGCGTCTTGCACTTAAAACAAGATTACTGCTCCTCTCGTACTGATAAATCATCCATTCTGATCCTCCTACACAGGGGTGGTATTCAATCAGTTCCACTTGATCATCGTCAACCATTGTTACAATTTTTTTGTAAGGGGCTATCCAAGGACTTTTAAATTTATTTTTTAAATCATGAGGATTTAATATTTCCATAAAAGTAACTCCTAATATTGATTTTACATTTATAATTCTTATTTAGTTATTATTTGAACTAATAAACCCTTTTCTCTGAAATATCATAAATTTATTTTATTTACTCCTTCAGAGAATTCTGAACAAAAAAAATATCATATTTTTATCCATTTTAATTACCTCAAAAAAAATGATGATAAAAAAAAATTTTATTTATTTATTTAAACCAGAACCGTTTTTCATACGATCTATTATAAATGTATTAGTTGTAAATAATTAAAGAAATTAAAAAAATTAAATTTTAATTCAAACGTTCATACATCTTAACCGCAGCTTCCACCGCTCTTTTAGCATAATCAACCCTTTGATGAGCTTCCAAACGAGTCATGCCTGGTCCAGAAATACCCAAGGATACTGGTTTATCATATTCTAATGCTAAATCCGCTATTTTACGGGATGCATGCTGTACTACTATTTCATCATGAGAAGTTGATCCTTCAATTACTGCTCCTAACGTTACCACAGCATCAATTTGATCATTTTTCAGGAGTTTTTTTATTGCTAAAGGCATGTCAAACACGCCAGGTACAGCTATAACTTCAGTTATTTCAGAACCTAGAAATTTAGCATGCTCACGAGCAAGTTCCAACATCATCTGAGTTATATCATAATTAAACTCTGAGACTACCGCCCCTATTCTAACTTTTACCATCTTATTTTTCCTCCTTTCAGCTTAAAAAAAAAATTAGTGCAAAAAATTTTTTTAATGACACGTTCAAATTCAATATTATTAGTTTTAAATAATTTATATGAACGCGGTAATTATAGCAACTGAACTAAAAACCATTATAAGAATTATAAATATGGCAATTATCTGTGCTCTATTCATCTTTTAATCTCCCAAGAATTTAGAAATCTCTTCTAAAGTCTCTACTAATATTTTAATCTCTTCATCAGTATTATAATAATGAATGGATGCTCTTACTGTTCCCCCTAATTCAAAAGCTCCAATTTGTTTTATAGCAGGTATTGCACAGTGAAAGCCGCTTCTAACACATATACTTCGCTGTTCATCCAATATTTTTGCCACATCATGTGAATTAACACCACTTATATTAAACCCTACTATATCATAAATATTTTCTGGACGACCATAAACAATGATGTTTTCTATATCCTCAATTTCACTGAACATCATCTTAGTAAGCCTTTTCCCATGCTTTTCAATTTTATCCAATCCAATTTTGTTTAAATAATCTATAGCTGCACCTAAACCTATCACTCCAGCAATATTCTGGGTACCACCCTCAAAACGAGCTGGAACTTTCGATAATTTAAAATCATTCTCAGTAACTTGTACTACTGTTCCACCTCCAAAATTTTGGGGTTGTAAATCATTTATAACTTGTTGACTACAGTAAAGGAACCCTGTTCCCACCGGGCCTAGTAAACCTTTATGCCCCGGACCAGCAACAAAGTGAGCATTAATTTTTTTTACATCTAATTCCATATGCCCTGCAGATTGAGCAGCATCCACCATATATAGCAGCTCATTTTCTTCTGCTATCTTACCTATTTCTTCAACAGGTTGAATAGCCCCTATAGAATTGGATACATGAGTAATTGTTAAGAGTCTAACAGTTTCATCAATAGCTTCTATTAAATCCTCAGGATCTACAACCCCATACTGATCCGCCTCAACTATTTTAACATTAATGCCCTTTTTTTTAAGATTAAGCCAAGGGATTAAATTAGAATGGTGTTCTATATTGGGAACTATTATTGAATCCCCTTTTTTAAAATTAAATCCATTAGAAACCAAGTTTATAGCTTCAGTAGTGTTTTTAGTGAATATCAATTCATTTTCACTGCAATTTATAAATTTAGCCAACTTTATTCTTGTTTTTTCAAATTCTGAGGTAGCTTTAACTGCAGTTCGATAAGCTCCCCTGCCCGTGTTTGAATTGAATTTATAGAAATAATTACACATAGCATCCACTACGGGTTTTGGAGTTGGTGTAGTGCTGGCTGCGTCCAAATATATTACTTCTTTAAGAAAGGGAATATCTGCTCTTACATCGGCTGTTTTCATTTGTTAGACCTTCAATAAACTTATGAACTTTTTTCTAATTAAGGGATTTTATATTAAATTAATTAAATAATCAATTAAATTTTTTCTTCCAATTTTCTACGAATTTCACGAGCCATATCCATAGTGGAAGATTCACCGTTCAAATCTCTAGTGACCACTTTTCCTTCACTTAAAACATTAATCAATGCATTTTCCAGTTTACGTGCTTCTTCATGCTCTTCCAGATAATCAAGCATCATCACTGCAGATAAAACCATCGCCGAAGGATTTGCAGTTCCTTTACCTGCATGCCTAGGTGCAGAACCATGTACTGGTTCGAATAAGCCTTGTTTTTCCCCAATATTAGCTGATGGTATTAACCCTAATCCCCCCACTAATCCTGCACCTTCATCAGAGAGTATATCACCAAAAAGGTTGGTGGTTACTATAACATCAAACATCTGAGGTTTAGTGATTAAGAACATTGCAGTAGCATCTACATATCGATCATCCAACTCCATATCAGGATAATCTTGTGCAACTTTATAAAAAATTTCTTTAAAAATACCATCAGTCTTTTTTAAAACATTAGCCTTATGCACTGCGGTGACTTTTTTTCTATTAGTCTTTTTAGCGTATTCAAAAGCAAATTTACAAATTCTTTCGGAAGCATTTTTGGTTACAACCCTCAAGGCAGTGGCTCCATCCTCCGTGTATTCTTCCAAACCAATGTAGAGTCCTTCCGTGTTCTCTCTAACAATTACAAAATCAAGATTATTAAAGATAGAATTTGTGCCAGGATAAGATTTAACTGGTCTGAGATTAACGTAAAGATCTAGTTCTTGCCTTAATCTCACGATTACATCAGCAGCAGATTCTCCTGCCGCACCAAATAAGCATGCTTGAGAATCCTTTACTATATCTATAGTTTCCTGGGGTAAGGCAACTCCTGTTTCCTCTGCGTACTCATCACCAGCATCAGCAAATTTATAGTTAAAATCAATATCTAAAACTTCTAGGATATGTAAAGTAGCTTCCATAACTTCCTTTCCAATCCCATCTCCAGGTATAACAGCTATTTTATACATTAAAAAACACTCCATTTTTTATTTAAAACTTTCTCAATTTAATTTTCTAATATTTTATTTAGATGAATTTATTTATAACTAAATTAATCTTTTTCAAGTTTTTCATTGAGATATGGAATTAAACCGCCTTTATTGAGAATATCTAGCATGAATTCTGGAAGGTTTTTAACTTCAAATTCTTCTCCAGTGTTTAGATCTGTTAAGACTCCTCTTTCAATATTGATTTTAATTTCATCTCCTTGAGAGACTTTTTTTGAAATATTTTTTGATTCTAGAAGGGTAAGGCCGACATTTATAGCATTACGATAAAAAATTCTAGCAAAAGATTCAGCAACTACTGCAGATATTCCAGCACCTTTAATAGCAATAGGTGCATGTTCCCTGGAAGATCCACAGCCAAAGTTTTTTCCAGCTAAAATAATGTCTCCTTTTTGGACATTACGAGAGAATTCAGAGCCCAAACCTTCCATAACATGCTCTGCTAACTCTTTTTCATCTGTTAAAACCAGGTATCTGCCGGGAATTATTATATCGGTGTCTATATCATCTCCAAATTTCCAAACTTTTCCTTTAATTTTTTTCTCCATTCTTTAAACATCCGTTAATTTAAAATTCTTTAGTATTTATTAATCTTTGTAAATTTAAAAAAAAACTTACTTATTATCTCGAGGATCCATTAAGCTTCCTTTGATTGCAGATGCTGCGGCTACCGCCGCGGAGCTTAAATATACTTCTGCATCCGGACTACCCTGTCTACCTTTGAAATTACGGTTAGAAGTAGATAAACTGACTTCTCCGGCCCCTAATAAGCCTACATGTCCACCTAAGCATGGGCCGCAGCAGGGATTGCAGATTAATGCTCCACTATCTACAAATATTTTAAGGAGCCCTTCATCCATAGCCTTAGTATAAATTTCTCGTGAAGCTGGTATAACCAGCATTCGTACATTTTTAGCTATATGCTGGCCTTTAATAATTTGAGCTGCAGTTCTGAGATCCTCCAACCTGCCGTTCGTGCATGATCCTAGGAAAACCTGATCAACATTTATTCCTTCAACTTCAGAAATGGATTTAACATTATCCACATGATTAGGGCATGCAATTTGTGGTTCTAGATTACTCACATCAATTTGCATGGTTTGCAAGGACTTTGCATCATCATCTGTTTTCATGATTTCATATTTTTTATTGGAACATCCTTCTAAATATTTAATAGTTTTATCGTCAGGTTCCACTAAGCCTGTTTTACCCCCCATCTCTATAGCCATGTTACAGAGAACCATTCTTTCAGATATAGACATTTCTTTAGTTGTTTCTCCTGAAAACTCACAAGCTTTATATGTAGCTCCATCAGCTCCTATTTTTCCGATTATATTTAGTATAACATCTTTAGCAGATACATAATCGTTTAATGATCCTTCAATTTGGAATTTTATAGTTTCAGGGACTTTGAACCATAGTTTACCGGTGGCAAAAACCATCGCCATATCAGTAGATCCTATACCCGTGGCAAATGCACCTAATGCTCCGTGGGTACAAGTGTGAGAATCAGTTCCAACTACCACTTCTCCGGGGAGAATATGTCCTTTTTCGGGGAGAACTTGATGACACACTCCTTCATTAACGTCATAAAAATTATTTATTCCTTGTTTTTTAACGAATTCACGCATTATAATATGATTCTGTGCAGCTTCAATTGAATCTGCTGGGACTTGATGATCGAAAATTACGACGATCTTTTCAGGATCCCAAACTTTTTTCACTCCTATTTTCTTAAATGATTCTACAGATAAAGGACCGGTTAAATCATGTGTCATTGCCACATTAATATTAGCCATTACTATTTCTCCAGCCTCAATACTTTTTTTTGCTGAAGCTTTTGCTAGTATCTTCTCTGCCATAGTCATTGCCATGCTTTTATTCTCCTTTATGTCTTGAATTAATTCATTAATTAATAATTTATTCTTATTTTAATGCTTTCATTAATTTTATTTATTACTTATTTAATAATTTTTATTCCTAAAAAAAACTTATTTAAAATATAATTTGATTAAAAGATCTAAACTTTAGAAGGGTTAATATTCATAGCTAACGTCCTCAAGAATGGAAATACTGAATTAATGTAAGTTTATCTTTTCAGTTTTTTTTTAATTTTCATCCATTAATGGACTGGACAATTTGAGTTGAAAAATTCCATAAAAATACTTTAATTCAGATCTATCTATGTTTGTTATTTGAATATTGTAATTTTGTTTGCAATTTTAATAAAATTTTCAACTTCTTTCTGGTTTAAAATATTTATAATTTGTTTAATTGCGTTTTTATGAACTTTCATGTGTATTTTCATTATATCTTTGCCTTGGGGCGTCAGTTGAAGAAAATAAAAACGTTTATCAGTAGTTGATTGAATTTTAGTAACAATTTCTCGTGTTATTAACTGGTTAATGGCAATTGAAATCGTCGATTTTTTGACATCCAGCATTTTCGCTAATTCAGAAACACTGATGTTTTCATGTTTATTGATTAATTCTATATAATACAGTTGTCTTAGTGTATATCCATTTAAATCTCCACTAAGAAGCTGTGTTTGGAATTTCTCAATGAACTCACTTAATTTATCAATTGTTTCTACTAGTTCAAGCTCCTGATTCAAAATAAATTCACCTCATTTAGATAAATAGTTTTATCTAACTAACTATTATATAAAAATTACTATTTAAAATTATGGGAAATTATTATTCTAGAATTACTTCAGTATTAAACAATTAAATTTCTTAATTCATTATAAACAGCGAAATTGACAAAAACAATTCATGATCAGCATAATATATTACTATTAATTTTATGAGAGATCACCTGAAAAAAATAAGTAGAACACCATTCAACATTAAAAAATGTAATTATAATCAACTCTTAACGATGTCTAAAATTCATAAGATAAATATCCAAAATTAACTTTGAATTATTTTTTATGAAATTTGTAAAATAGAAAAGATTTAAAGAAATTATTAGTAGTTAGTAAGTATTATGATTATTTAGAATATATTTCAAATTATTAATAATAAAAAATAAATTATTATTAATAATTTAATATAATTTGCCAATAGAGATAATATAATAAATTGAACGAAATGGAGATTGAGGGAATTAAATGAAAGAAGTAAATGAGGAGATAATGAACGAATATGAGAAGATAAAAGATAAACTCTCATATGAAGATTTCTCAAAGGAAATGGAATCCCGAATGAAAGATTATGAAGAAGTCAGTTTCATGGGTGAACTAGACGTTGCCCGAATGATAGTGGGAGAACATTTAGACGAAGAAAACCAGCCCTTAGCAGAAGATAATCCTTTAATTAAAATATCAGAATTAGAAGCAGGAAATCGTAATGTAAATTTAATTGGTAAAGTAATGAGAATTTCCAATACAAAAAAATTCACCAATCAGAAGGGAAGATCAGGTAAACTTGCTAACTTGATATTAGCAGACGAAGGAGGCCAAATAAGAGTAGTGATGTGGACAGAAAATGTTAAGCTCTTAAAAAAATTCAAGGAAGGTGACGTAATAAGAATAAATGATGTGGAGATTAAGCAAGGATATAGAGCAGATAATAATGAAGCACATCTAAACATGAACTCCACCATCCAAAAACTTCCAGAAGAAGAATATCCTAACTTACCACCATATAAAGAAGAAATAACCAACATAACAGATATACGACAAGATATGGAAGTCAATATTATCGCCAGAATCATAAGAATTCCCCGAATAAGAAGTTTCAACAAAAATGGAAAGGAAGGACAAGTATCATCCATAGAAATACAAGATAAAACAGGAAAAATATCCTACACGTTATGGAACAAAGATGTAGATCTTATAGAAAATCTGGATCTCCACGAAGGAGATTCAATAAAAATATTAGGAGCTCAAAGTAGAGTGCGAAACGACGAAACTTCAATATCTCATAATTTTCTGGGTAGAATAATTAAAGATGAATTTGATGTACCCAAATATCATGAAAACATCTTAAAAATTGGAGATGCACATGAAATAAAAAACATCGCCTTATTAGGAGTAGTAAGTAAAATATACGATACTATTACCTTTATGCGAAATGATAAGACCACTGGACAAGTACGTTCAATGGAAATAGAAGACGACACCGGAAGGATAAAAGTAACCCTATGGAACGATGACACAACATTAGAATTCCAAAAAGGAGACATCATCAAAATAATCGGTGGAAACATTGAATTTGACCAATATTCTGGAACCGATTATCGTGTAAACACAAACTGGAATACCAAAATAATTATAAATCCACCGTTAGAAAATCAGATTAAGGAAGTACTCCAAGAATGTGGTAAATATCTTAAACCAGTGAAAATTGGAGATTTAAATACCATTGAAGACGAAGGAGAAGAAGTGGACATTATAGGTATAGTGATAAATATTTCTGAACCCAATCAATTCCAGAGGGATGATGGAAGCAGTGGTATGGTGCGATCTGCAGAAATTGCTGATAACAGTGGAGTAGTAAAAGTTTCTTTCTGGGATGAAAAGGCTGAAAGTGGTTTAAATATTGGTGACACCGTGAAAATTGAAAATGCTCGAACACGTATGGGAATTTATGATATAGAACTCAGTGTTGGGAAACCAGCCCGATTACTAAAACCAAACGATGCAGAAATTAAAAACTTACCCCCAATTAATGAAATTGAAGATTCATTGTATGAAAATAAAAATATTAAAGAATTAAAAGAAGGAGATCGAAACTTAAGGATAATAGGTAGAATATCATCATTATCTGAACCCAATAAATTCACCAAAAGTGACGGAACATCTGGAATAGTACGTTCAGCAGAATTAGGAGACCAAACAGGAGTAATTAGGTTGTCTTTATGGGATGAAAAGGCTGAAAATCCTTTAAATGAAGGAGACGCAGTAAAAATAGAGAATCCTAGAGTAGTAAATAGAAATGAACGAACAGAACTCAGCATAAGTAAGAACACATCCTTAACTAAAATTAAAAAAGAAGAATCTAAAAATATTCCCTCTATGAATGAAATACAAGAAAAAATGTATCCATCCAAAAAGATTGAAGAAATCGAGGAAAATGACCAAAACATAAAGGTAGATGGAAAAATAATCGATGCTCAAGGTAACAAAATACTATATGAAATGTGCCCAAACTGTAATAAAAGAGTTACACTAACAGAAGAGGGTTACGTCTGTGACATGTGCGGCGAAGATGTAGAAAATCCCAACCCACTATTGATTATTCCCTTAGTAATTGAAGATGAAACCGGAACTATAAATGTAACTTTCTTTAGAAAAGCTGCAGAGGAAATAATTGGGAAAACTACTCAAAAAGTAGAAGAAATTATTAAAGAAACAGGCGATGAAGGATCTTTAGAAGATTTAGTGAATGATTTGGTGGAAACTGAAATAAAAATAATTGCAGATGCGCGTTTTGATGATTACAATGAAGAAATAAGACTTATAGCCAAAAAAATTTTATAAAGAATTATAACTTAGGTTAAGCTTATTTAATGGATTTAAATATTTATATCGTGATTAAAGAGTTAAAGGAGATTAAATATGGTTGAACTAGAAGATTTACCAAGTGTCGGAGAGAAAACAGCACAAAAATTGAGAGATGCAGGTTTCGCTGATATGATGAGGTTGGCAACCGCCACTGCCAAAGAATTAAGCGTGAAAGCAGAAATTGGTGAAGGTGTTGCAGAAAAAGTTATCGAAGCAGCAAGGAAATCTGAACAAATAGATTTTGAAACTGCTTTGGATGTCATGGAACGACGGAAAGACGTTGGTCGAATTACTGTTGGAAGTACCGCTGTGGATGAGTTAATCGGAGGTGGAATTGAAACACAAGCTATAACTGAGGTTTTTGGCGAGTTTGGTTCTGGTAAAAGTCAAATATCTCATGAATTAGCGGTAACTGTGCAATTAAGTCCAGATAAAGGTGGACTCGATGGTGAATGTGTTTTCATAGATACTGAAAATACTTTTCGTCCAGAGCGAATTGACCAGATAGCAGAAGGATTTGATTTGGATTTAGAGGAGGTTTTACGTAAAATACATATTGCTAGGGCTTTTAATTCTAGTCACCAAATATTAATGGCAGATAAAGTTAATGAACTTATACAAAGTGGCGTTAATATAAGATTAGTTATTGTAGATTCTTTAACAGCACATTTCCGTGCAGAATATATTGGTAGGGAATCATTAGCTATGAGACAACAGAAATTGAATCAACACCTCCACACCCTGCAAAACATCGCCAACACTTATAATGTGGGCGTATTTGTCACTAATCAGGTACAAGCTCGTCCTGATGCCTTTTTTGGAAGTCCTACTAAAGCAATTGGAGGACATGTATTGGGTCATGCAGCAACTTATCGAGTATGGCTTAAAAAAGGTTTAGCTGGCAAAAGAATAGCCAGATTAGTAGATAGTCCCCATTTACCTGAAGGAGAAGCTGTATTCAAAATTGTGACTGAAGGAATTGTTGATTGAGTTCTAAAATAACTTAAAATTAAGAACTATTTATTTTTTTATTTAATTTATTATATTTAAGGATTAATAGATTCATTTATAGAGAATTAAGAGTTTTATATGAGATTTAAAGAAAAAAATTTCTAGTATATAAACTTTGTATAAAAAAATAAATAGAAAAGTTTATTTACGGTGATGATACACCGTACACCATAAATATGTTAAATTAAGATAAATTATTATATTTTAAAAATAGGTGATCTAATTGGCAGATGAAGAGAAAAAGCAAGTAACAATCGAAGAACCAAAAATAGGTGTCTATGTATGTCACTGTGGTATCAACATTGCAGGTGTAGTTGACGTTGAAGCAGTGAAAGATTACGCAGCAACACTTCCTAACGTTGTTGTATCCGAAGAATACAAATATATGTGTTCAGATCCAGGACAAAGCCTCGTTCAGAATGATATAAAACAAAAAGGCATTAACAGAGTTGTTGTAGCAGCATGTTCACCAAGACTCCACGAGCCTACATTTAGAAGGGCTATTAAAGAAGCAGGATTAAATCCATATCTCTTTGAATTTGCAAACATCAGAGAACACGATTCATGGGTTCACATGAACGAGCCAGAAGCAGCAACTGAAAAAGCAAAAGATCTTGTAAGAATGGCTGTAGCAAAAGCACGATTATTAGAGTCACTAGAATCCGAAACAGTAGGTGTTACCAACCAAGCTCTAGTAATAGGAGCAGGTGTAGCTGGAATTCAGTCAGCACTAGATCTTGGTGATATGGGATTCAAAACTTATTTAGTAGAGAAAAACCCAACCATAGGCGGTAGAATGGCTCAATTAGATAAAACATTCCCTACACTCGATTGTTCAATGTGTATCCTTGCACCTAAAATGGTAGATGCAGGAAAACATGAAAACATCGAACTCTTAGCTTACTCTGAAGTCAAAGAAGTTGACGGATATATAGGCAACTTCAAAGTTAAAGTAGAGAGAAAACCAAGATATATAGACGAAGAAACATGTGTAGGATGTGGAAGCTGTTCAGATGTATGCCCAATCGAGATACCAAACTACTTCGATGAAGGAACAGGTATGGTCAAAGCAGCATACATACCATTCCCACAAGCAGTACCATTAGTAGCAACCATAGATAAAGATTACTGCATTGAATGCCACTTATGTGACACTGCATGTGAAAGAGGAGCAATCAAACACGACCAGGAACCAGAAGAAATTGAACTTGACGTTGGTACAATCATTGTGGCCACAGGTTACGACCCTTATGATCCATCAGAGAAAAAAGAATGGAGTTACGAAGACAGCGAGAATGTGATAACCGGATTAGAGCTTGAAAGATACATAAACGCATCAGGACCAACTCAAGGACACGTAGTAAAACCTTCAGACGGTGAAAAACCAAAAAGCGTAGCTTTCATCCAATGTGTAGGTTCTAGGGATGAACAAATCAACAAACCATACTGTTCCAGAGTTTGTTGTATGTATGCTATGAAAAATGCTCAGTTAATCAAAGATCACGAGCCAGATACAGAAGTTACTATTTACTATATGGATATCAGGGCCTTCGGTAAAGGATTTGAAGAGTTTTATAAACGATCCCAGGAAAAATATGGTATTAAATTCATTAGAGGCCGACCTGCCACCGTTCTAGAAAACCCAGATCAATCATTAACCATAAGATCAGAAGATACCCTGCTTGGAAAAGTAACAGAGTTTGATTATGATATGGTTGTCCTATCTGTAGGTTTACAGCCACCAGAAGGTGCAGAAACACTTAGACAAACCCTTGGAATATCCAAAAGTGCTGACGGATTCCTTATGGAAGCTCACCCCAAACTCAGGCCTATTGACACTTTAACTGATGGAGTATACTTAGCTGGTGTATCTCAAGGACCTAAAGATATTCCTGACGCAGTTGCTCAAGCATCAGGTGCAGCAGCCAGAGCAGCTATACCTATGATTAAAGGTGAAGTTGAAATCGAACCTATTGTAGCTTCAGTGGACACTGATGTATGTGGTGGATGCGAAGTATGTATAGAACTCTGCCCATTCGGTGCAATAGAAAGAATAGATGAACAAGCACACGTTAACATAGCTCTATGCAAAGGATGTGGAACTTGCGTAGCTGCTTGCCCATCTGGAGCTCTCGAACAAGCCCACTTCAAAACAGCTCAAATTATGGCACAGATAGAAGCTGCCATGGGTGGAACCGGAGCATCCAAATAATATTTTTTAAGGGTTAAAAAAAAACCTTACTTTTTTTTAATTTTTCTTTTTTTTTGGAAATATTTTTTTTAAAAATTAAATTATTTTAATTAGAAAATTTTTTTATTATTTAATAAATATATAATAATAAAATTTTACTATTAATTATTTCTTTAAATCTAATAAAATTTTAATTCTTTTTGAAGTTTTTTTACAAGATTTTTAAAAACTGCTATTATGCATAAGATTAATAAATGTTTCTTGAATCATCGCCCCAGCTAGTTAATTTTAGAATAATAACATGTTCATCTGGGCAAACAAGACTAATAAATTGATTCTATAAAGGAATATAAAAATCTTGACCTAGATTATCTTCAATTAGGATATTGTAAGTAGATAATTTAAATTTAAAAAAGGATAATAAATTTATTTTAAATCTTATACTTAGAAGTTAATTCTTACATGATAACTAAAAATAATATATATCAAAAATAAATACCGATTTATAAACAAGAAAGTTTTTAATTAGAGTTATACTCTGTTTTTTTTTATTAGGAAAAAAACATCTCAAAAAAAAATAACACTCATAAATAAATAAAGCATAATGAATTTCTAACGTTTATTTTGGAGGAAATATATATGTTTAAAAATGAAAAATATGCTCTTAGTATCAAAGAAGCCACTAAGGAGCATCATAATTGGATGAAGAATAGTATAAATTTGATAGCAAGTGAAAATATAACCAGTTTAGGTGTAAGAGAAGCATTAGCCTCTGATTTTTCCCACAGATATGCTGAAGGCCTGCCTTGCGAGAGATTTTATCAGGGTTGCGGTTTCGTTGACACAGTGGAGAACATTACCATAGAACTCTCTAAAAAGCTTTTTCATGCAGAACATGCTAATGTTCAACCCGTATCTGGTTTAGTATCTAATTTAGCTTCTTATTTCGCATTAGCGGATTGTAATGATAAGATGATGGCATTGGACGTTCCTGTAGGTGGACATATCAGTCATGCTAGTGTTAGTGCTGCGGGTATAAGGGGACTTAAAATTTCAGCACATCCTTTTGATGAAAAAATAATGAATATAGACCCTGATGCCATGAAAAAGAAGATATTAGAGGTAAAGCCTAAAATTGTCCTTCTTGGGGGTAGCCTATTCCTATTCCCACATCCGGTTCGTGAGGCTCGGGAAGCAGCAGACGAAGTTGGTGCTAAAGTAATGTATGATGCAGCTCATGTGTTGGGGCTTATAGCTGGAGGTAAATTCCAAGATCCTATAGGTGAAGGTGTAGATTTAATGGTTGGAAGCACTCATAAGACTTTTCCAGGCCCTCAGCATGGTATAATATTATGTAAAGAAGATATTGCAGATAAAATTGATGCTGCTGTCTTCCCTGGTGTAGTGAGTAATCATCACTTACATCACTTGGCCGCGCTTGGCATATCCACAGCTGAAATGTTAGAGTTTGGTGCAGACTATGCTGATCAAATTATTAGAAATGCTCAATCGTTAGCTGGTAACCTTCATGAGCAGGGTTTTAATGTATTATGTGAGAATCAAGGATTCACTGAGTCACATCAGGTAGCTATGGATGTTTCAAATATGGGAAACGCATCGAAATTTGCTGTAGATCTGGAAGATAATAACATTATTTTGAATAAGAATTTGCTTCCTTGGGATGATGTTAATTGTTCAGATAATCCTTCTGGTATTCGAATAGGTACGCAGGAGATAACTCGCCGAGGACTTAAGGAATCTCATATGAGTGAAGTGGCGGAATACATTAAAATGGTAGTCATGGATAATAAAAATGTTAAAGAAGAAGTTTCAGAATTCATGAATCAATACACTCAAGTACATTATTCTTTCAAAAAAACTCAAGCATATGATTACATTGAATTTTAGAATTCTGAAGAATCTTTTATCATAAATTTTATGATCATCAATTTTTTTCTTTAAAAAAATCTTTTTTTATTTTTTTTTATTTTTATCAATTAAAATAATTTGTTTAAACGGAGTAGAATAGAAGTGAAAATTGCGTGGGGCATAACTGGAGCTGGTCATTTACTTCAAGATAGTGTTGAAATACTTGAAATGTTATCAATGGATCATAAAATAACAGTATTCCTTTCAGGGGCTGCTGAAGAAGTTATTAAAATGTATGGTCTTTATGAACGAGTTATTAATGTAACTGGAGGTTATTATCGGGAATTAGTGATTGAAGCTGAGCAAAAATCAAGTTATCCTATTGCTGGTAGATTTTCATTGGGTAAATATGATTTACTGGTAGTGTCTCCGACTACATCTAATACTATAGGTAAGATTGTAAATGGTATTGCAGACACATTAATAACGAACATAATAGCTCAAGCAGGTAAAGGGAATGTTAAAACATATATAATCCCCGTTGATTTAGAATCCGGCATTATAGAAACTGTTTTACCATCAAAGCTTGAACTTGAGATTTGTCAAAAATGCGAAACATGTGCAGCAGCTACAGCATGTCCTAGTGCTGCAATAACCCCCAGAATGGAAATAAACCTTCTACAATGTCAAGGATGTGGTACTTGTCAAATTGCATGTCCTTTTGATGCAATAAAAGGCGGGAAAAAGATCAAAATTCATATGAGAAACGTAGATATTAGTAACACTCGTAAATTATATGAATTCGAGGAATTAGAAGTTTTAAAGCATCCATTAGAAATAAAAAAATTGATTTAAGTTTATAAAATTGTAAAACTTTTCAATCTTCTAAGATATCTATAAGATATGCTAGCATTTCTATCTCTTCGCGGGCTATGAAATCTTCAGGATTTTTTTGGGATTCTTCGCTTTTAAATGGATAATATTTCTCTTCAAAATATGTTGTAAGATACAGATCATTGCATACAATTTTCACGGGATCGTTTAAACGCTCTTTAAGTTTAGTTAATGTTTCAGCATTCAAATCTGTGATTTTATAAGTGACATAATATTTAGCGTAATTCTCTGCAAATCCATATTCAACGACTTTAACTTGCAAATTTTGCACTCCATATTGTAAATTTTTTTATGTTTAATATCATAATTATTCAAAATATTTCAAGAAAAATTTTATTCATAAATGAAATCAAGTATATCTCCTATTTCTGTTTCAGATGATATTAAATTACCTTGCTTAAGTTCCACTACGTATCGTGCGGCTTTTTTGGGAGTGTATGTCTGCCATGGTTTCAGAGTCACCTGATCTAAAACTGTTTTTTCATTGTTAAGAAAAATCACGTCCAATGGAATCCTCATGAAAAACATGTGAATAGCTGAACCCATTTTACCACGTCCCTTCGGAATTTTCAAGATCATGCCTTTTTTTAAGCTTTTCTTTAGCATCAACCCCCTAAATCGGGAGCTGAAGCTGTCTGCCATTTCTACAGGCCCTAAAGTGCTTTCTTTGCTTTTATTTATTACAAGTATGGATCCTTTTTTAGAATTTTGGGGCATTTTATATCATCCGTTATTATTCTGTTCATAAATTAAGAATAAATTTTCTATGGAATTTAATTGGTAATGAATTATTAAATTTAATTTATTATTCTTTTTATTTAAGTAAAATTATTCTTTCAAAAAAATTAAATTTTGAATTGTGTTAATAATTTTGTTTGAATTTTAATCTGACTTCATTTTAAGAGTTTTTAGTATAATGAATGTAGGGATCATTTTTTATATCATTAATTTCAAAGGGCATACAGATATACATCTGAATGCTGATGAATTTGTGATCTTTCACAGTTGAAATCATATTTATATTTCAAAGAGAATGATTTAACCATCTTATTATATATTATTATAAAATGGAGGCTATATTATGAGGAACATTATCGTAGAAGAGCTTATCCAAAAGCCCATTGAGGATCAAGAAATTGAAGTAGTTGAAAGAAAAGGTATAGGCCATCCTGATAGCATAAGTGATGGAATAGCCGAGTCAGTGAGCCGAGCCCTCAGTAAAACTTACTTGGAAAAATTTAATGGAATATTACACCACAATACTGATGAAGTTCAGATCACAGCCGGTGAATCTGCTCCTGAATTTGGTGGAGGGGAAATAATAAAGCCCATGGACATTCTACTCACCGGAAGGGGTATCTCTCAGGTTGATGGTGTAAAAATAGGTTTGGACAGAATTGCCATAGCTGCAGCAAAGGAATATTTAAATGAAAATATTTTAAATTTATGCGTGGAAACTTGTACTGTGGTGGAATGTAAAATTGGTCATGGATCAGGTGATTTAGTACATGTTTTCGGTAGGAAAGATGCAGTACCTTCTTCTAATGACACTTCTTTCGGAGTAGGATATGCACCTTTTTCTGAAACCGAGAATATCGTAATGGAAACAGAATTAATGTTAAACTCTCCAGAATTCAAAAAGAAATATCCAGAAGTGGGTGAAGACATAAAAGTAATGGGACTTCGGGAAAAAGATAGTATTACCCTTACTATAGCCATTGCCATGATATCTCAATATGTAGATGATTTAGATCATTATATTAACGTGCGCGACGAAGTTAAAAGCAAAGTACTTGATACGACTTCAAAATACACTTCAAGAGAAGTAGACGCATTTATTAATACTGCAGATAGTTTTGATCCAAAAAATCCTTCTGTTTATCTTACTGTAACTGGAACATCAGCAGAGATGGGTGATGATGGTTCAGTAGGGCGGGGAAATCGGGCAAATGGACTCATAACCCCTAATAGGCCCATGTCAATGGAAGCAACTTCAGGTAAAAATCCAATAAATCATGTAGGCAAAATTTACAATCTACTATCCAATGAAATGGCGAATGATATAACCAAGAAAGTTGAAGGAGTAAAACAGGTCCATATAATGACTTTAAGTCAAATTGGGAAACCAATAGATCAACCTAAAGCTGCTAGCGCTCAGATCATTCCAGAAGATGGATATAATCTGAATTCTGTTAAGAATGATGTGGAGGAAATTATGGATTCTTGGCTGGCAAACATTAGCCAAATAACAGATTTGTTGGTAAAAGGAAAATTACGGACATTCTAAAATTAAAAACTTAAAATAAATTCTTTAACACCTATATTTTTTCAATTCTATAACTTTTTTTTTAACTACATTTATTCTTTATTTTTTGAATTAAGCTATTTAGTATATTTAATTTATAAATCTTCTTTAATAGCCATTATACTATTTTATATAAAGTTCAAACAAAGTTTAATTGTAGATTGTATTATAATGAACTCATCACCAAAAATGATAGGAGAATAAAAATGCCGATAAAGGAGGCAAAGCGCTCATATAAACCTAAAATCTTAGAAAAAGATATTCAAGACTTCTGGAGTCATGAAACCATATATGAAAAGATCCAGAAAATGCGAGAAAATAATCCTAAATATTCCTTTTTGGATGGTCCACCCTACTGCAGTGGGAGAATTCATCTTGGAACTGCCTGGAACAAGATAATTAAAGATACTTTCCTAAGATTTAAAAGTATGTCCGGTTTCAATGTTAGAAGACAAGCTGGATGGGATACACATGGCCTTCCCATAGAACATAAAGTGGAAGGAATTATGAATATTAAAAGTAAAAAGGAGATAGAAGATAGAATTGGAATTGACGTATTCGTAAAAAAATGTCGTGAATTTGCAATTGAAAATAAGTTCATTATGACTCAACAGTTTAAATTGTTGGGAGTTTGGATGGACTGGGATAATCCTTACGTTACTTTTGATACTGGTTATATGGAATCTTGCTGGTGGACACTTCAAAAGGCTCATCAGAAAGATCTGCTCATTAAAGATTTACGTGTAATAACTTGGTGCCCTCGCTGCGAAACAGCATTAGCCATGGCAGAAATAGATTATGAAAACAAAGATGATCCTTCCATATATGTTAAATTTCCATTGAAAACTGATGATAAATATTACATATTAATATGGACCACCACACCTTGGACTCTTCCCGCAAATATGGCCGTCTGTGTTCACCCTGACTTTGATTATGCCTATGTTAAAGTGGGAGAGGAAGTCTATTTAATGGCTCAAGCCCTTATTGATTCAATATTTGGAGATCAAGATTATGAAGTTATAAATGTAGTTAAAGGATCAGAATTAGAGGGAATAGAATATTATCATCCTCTTTTAGATGAAATACCCATTCAAAGAGACTTCAAACATATCATACTTCCAGGAGAACATGTCACGCTCACGGAAGGTACAGGCTGCGTTCATACTGCTCCAGGTCATGGTCCTGATGACTTTGAAATTGGTAAAAAATATGGACTTCCAATATTTAGCCCGGTAGATGAAGCAGGATTATTTAAAGAAGATGCAGGCAAATATGGTGGGGAATTCGTTAAGGATGCGGACCCTTATATTATAGCAGACTTAGATGCACACGGATTACTACTGAAGGCTGAAACCATCAACCACCGTTATGGATTCTGTTGGAGGTGTAAAACTCCTATAATCTATTTGGCCACAGAGCAATGGTTTTTAAAAATAACGGCTATAAAAAATAAAATGTTAAAGGAACTTGAAAAAGTAGAATGGATACCATCCTGGGCTGGTGAAAGTCGATTCCGTAATTGGGTTGAAAATGCCCGAGATTGGACTATATCAAGACAGAGATACTGGGGTATACCTATACCAATCTGGATCTGCCAAAATTGTGGAGATATGATGGTAATCGGCTCCATAGCTGAGTTAAAAGAGGTTGCATCTGAGGGGACAATTAAGGGAGACTTCATACACCGCCCTCATGTGGATGAAATTATTATCAAATGCAATTGTGGGGGAAATATGAAGAGAATACCTGATGTTCTGGATGTATGGATAGACTCCGGAGTTGCAGGATGGGCAGCCCTAAACTATCCCCGAGAAACAGAACTCTTTGAGGAATGGTATCCTTATGACTTCATAACCGAAGGTCATGATCAAACCAGGGGATGGTTTTACTCACAACTGGGTTGCGGTTTAATATCACTGGACAGTATTCCCTATCGAAAAGTTTTGATGCATGGTTTTACTTTAGATGATGAAGGCAAGAAAATGAGTAAGTCTCTGGGAAACGTTGTCGAACCCGATGAGGTTATAGAGAAATATGGGGCTGATGTGCTCCGTTTCTACTTGCTTTGGGGTAACAAGCCATGGGAAGATCTGAAGTTCAACTGGGAAGAAGTTAAAAATGTTGCTAAAATGTTCAATATTCTCTGGAATGTATATGTTTTCACAACCACTTACATGGCTATAGATAACTTTAATCCCACCCTTTATCAAATAGAAGATTTAAAACTACGAGATGAAGATTATTGGATCATGTCACGTGCCCAAAGTCTGACCAAGATTGTTAATGAATCCCTTGATTCTCTTTATTTGCATAAAGCTACACGTAGTATAAATCAGTTCATATTAGAAGATTTAAGCCGTTGGTACATCCGTCTTATTCGAGGGCGAACTTGGATAGAAAAAGAGGATCCAGACAAGTTAGGAGCTTATTACACTTTATATCATGTGATGAAACAACTTTTAATCGTTATGTCTCCGATTACTCCACATATTAGTGAAGAAATCTATCAAAACTTGGTAAGAGGTGTGGAAGATGATGCACCGGAAAGTATTCACATGGAAGATTGGACTTTTAATGAGAATTTAATTCATGAAGACTTAGAAGAGAGTATGAATGTTGTTAGGGAGATTATTGAGGCTTGTGCCCGTGCGAGGGATATTGCTCGTTATAAGCTTAGATGGCCTGTAAAAGAGGTTATTATTGTTTCTGAAGACTTTAAAATATTGAAAGCTGCTAGAAAGCTTAATCATATCATTATGGAACAGGCTAATACTAAGGAACTAGTTTCATCTAATTATTTTGAAGACATTAAGATTAATGCTAAACCCAATCTTAAAACTCTGGGACCTAAGCTTAGGGGTGATGTTCCAAAAGTAGCTGCGAAGCTGGCTGAAGTTGACGGCGCTGATGTAGTAAAAGCTCTTGAATCTGATGATAAGTATGAGGTAATAATAGAAGATCAACTCATATTATTGAATAGTGAGGATATAACATTCGAAACAGAACTTCCTGAAAACATCGTCACTGCCGATTTTGAAGGGGGAAGCGTTTTTGTAGATACAGAACTTACATTAGAAATATTATCCGAGTCCATGGCCCGGGAACTGATAAGGAGAATCCAAGATATGAGAAAAGACATTGATCTGGATGTAGAGTCCAATATACAAGTTTTCCTTGTGTGTAGCAAACAGTTCCGGGAGCTTATAAAAACATTCTTAGGATTTATATCTCATGAAGTCCGGGCAGAAAAATTTATATTTAGCCCTAGTGAAAGCGGGTACACTAAAAAATGGAATATAGAAGATGAAGAAATTATCATTACTATAAAATGAGACAATCCAATTATTAAATTAAATAAAAAATTAAATTTTAAAAGTTGATTAAGATGGCTTTAACCGATTTAGAATACGAATATGTGGTAAAAGAAGTAGGAAGGAATCCCAACTCCCTTGAATATGGAATGCTTGATATAATGTTCTCCGAACATTGCTCATATAAAAGTAGTCGTCCTATACTCAAATTATTTCCCACAGAAGGTGAAAACGTAATATTAGGTCCGGGTGACGATGCGGGAATCGTGGCGCTCACCGATGAATTAGCATTAGTTATTGGGATGGAAAGTCACAATCATCCGTCTGCAATCGAGCCATATGGTGGTGCTGGAACTGGTGTAGGGGGTATAATTCGGGATATAATATCCATGGGAGCTATGCCTGTCGCGCTTCTTGATTCATTACGATTCGGTTATTTAGAAGATCAACACTCTCGCTATCTTTTTGAATATGTAGTTAAGGGAATATCTGATTATGGAAACCGTGTGGGTATACCCACTGTAGGTGGTGAAGTTGAATTTGACGATAATTTCCAGTATAATCCATTAGTGAATGTGATATGTGCAGGGATCGTTCATAAAGATTCTATTGTACGAGGGATAGCTTCCAATGTGGGTGATGTATTTGTACTCATGGGTGGTCGTACTGGTAGGGATGGCATTCATGGCGTTACGTTCGCTTCTGAAGAACTTACTACAACTTCAGAGATAGAAGATAGACCTGCAGTACAGATTGGCGATCCATTCACTAAAAAACAGGTTTTAGAGGCAACATTAGAAGCTTTGAATAAAATAAATGTCCAGGGATTAAAGGATCTTGGTGGTGGAGGATTAACTTGCTGCATCTCTGAGATGTCTGCAAAGGGAGAAAATGGATGTACAGTTGATTTAGCTAGGATTCCCCTCAGAGAAGAAGATATGACTCCATATGAAATAATGTTATCTGAATCACAGGAGCGAATGGTATTCGTAATTCATCCTGAAGATGTTGGGAAGTTAATGGAAGTATTCGAAAAATTCGAACTTCCTGCAGCAGTTATTGGTGAAGTAACCGACAGTGGTAACCTGATGGTAACTGAATCAGGTGATGTACTAGCAGATATTCCTGCTACACTCCTTGCTGATCCTCCCATTATTGAAAGAGAAACTTGTCAGGTCGGAGAATACTCTAATAAGTCCTATACACCATCTTTCAGGAAAGTAGAGGAAAAATTTTTAAAAAAATCTTTAGAGTGCGAATTTTCTAATTTAAAGGATGTGGAATTAGAAGAAGCCTTATTAAAAATTTTATCATCTCAGAATATCGCCAGTAAAGAGTGGGTTTATAGACAATATGATCATGAGGTGCAGATAAGAACTATTGTTAAACCTGGTGATGATGCTGCTGTACTGCGCGTTAATGATGATACAGCCTTTGCCATTACATCTGATTGTAATAGTATCCATACTAAGCTGAATGCTTATCATGGTGGTGCAGGGGCTGTTTGTGAAGCTATAAGAAATGTGATTTCTATGGGTGCCCGTCCCATTTGTATAGTGGATTGTCTTAACTTTGGGAATCCGGAAAAACCAGAGGTTTTCCAGCAGTTTAAAGATTGTGTAGAAGGAATGGCCGATGTTGCAAAAAAATTTCATACACCAGTTATAAGTGGTAATGTTAGTTTTTACAATGAAACAGAGGGAGTGACGGTAAATCCATCACCTGTTGTTGGTGTGGCCGGTTTGATGAAACTCAATAGTATTCGAACATCGGAATTTAAAAATGAAGGAGATAGAATCATAATTATTGGAGAGACTCGTTCAGAATTAGATGGTTCAGAATATTATAAATGTATCCACGGTTTAGTGTGTGGTGAACCACCAAAGGTTCTGATTGATGATGAATATCAAACTGCAATGACTGTTATTAAGTTAATAGAAAATGATGTAGAAAATAATATAACAGCTGTTCATGACTGTTCTACTGGTGGTTTAGGTGTAGCCATATCTGAAATGTCAATATCTGGAAATTTAGGAACGGTTATAAATCTTTTAAACGTTCCAGGAGCTGGTGAAGGCTTAAGTAATTCTGAAATTCTATTTTCAGAATCACATGGAAGATATGTAATAACTGTTAAAGATGACGCCTTAGAAGAAATATTAAATAAAATTGATGCTCCCAAGGCCGTGATTGGTACGGTTAGAGGTGATTCCCTGGTTATAGATAATGCGTCAGTGGAGATCTCCATAAATAAACTTAAAGCATCAAATCATGGAGTTATAGAGAAATTTATGGCTTGATGTATAATGGAAAAAGAGTTATTCCGTCAATTAATTCACGCTTCAGGTGTTTTCGTTGTTATTCTTAGTTATTTCCTTAAAACAGAAATCCTCATAATTCTGTGTATTGGAATTGTAGTTTTTATGGAAGTATTGTTTCGTATTGACAAAAATCATCATGTATTATTCTTTTCAGATATTTTGAATCGCAGCAAAAGACGGGATGATGAAAGAGGATTTGCTTATTTCTTTACAGGTATAATTCTCACACTTATTTTCTTTCATTCCAATATAAATGTGGCTAATGCTGCAATTTTACTCCTTGTTTTTGGAGATTCAGCATCTAATTTAGTGGGACGCAATTTTGGGAAGATTAAACTTCCATTGCAACAGAAGAAGACTTTAGAAGGTACTTTAGCTTTTTTGGTGGTGGGTTTTCTAGTTGCTTTAACCCAAGTTACATTTTATCCTGCAGTTTTAGGAGCATTATCTGGAGCTATAATCGAAGCATACAGTCCAATAGATGATAATATCCCAATTCCACTTTTATCCGGTCTGGTTATGAGTTTAATAATTTATTTAATGTGAAAAAAACCTAAATTTTGATATTTATACTATGAAATTATTTTTAGATTCAAATAAACAATTTTTATTTGAGTATTTTAGTTTATAATCTTATAGCTCTTTCATGTCTGAAATATCTTATTGCTAATAAAAAGATTCCAGCAGATAAAATAATAGTAGGAATAGATGATAAGATTATTTCTGAACCTACTATAGGTGTGGATGCTAATTTAACTATTAAAACTGTGGGTAAAAAATTTAAAATCCCTTCAAATAATGGTGCTTTTATAAAAAGTGGCACGAAAAGTATAAAAGTTGCAAATACCAGTGCTAGAGTTATTGCCGAATTAGCCTCCTTAGTACTATCCACCAGCATGGATATGATTATTCCAACACCAATGAATCCTAAACCCACAAATAATAATATGAAAAAGAGAATAATTGGATTATAAATGGGGACTTTTAACAAATCTAGAAGCAAAATCCAAGCCATACTCTGTAGAATAGAGAAAAATAGAATTGGAAGTATTTTACCTATCATTACGGTGGAACTGGAAAGAGGGGTCATGAGAAGAACTTCAAAAGTTTTTCTCTCCCTTTCACCCACCACACTGTCAGTTACTATGTTACTAGCCATGAAAAACGGGAGAAGCAAAACAAAGGGAACTATAAAACCATACATTACCTCCACAAAATAGGAGCTGTCCAAAGCAATAGGTGCTGTATTATTACTGTTAACTTTAATCACTGTTAAGGTAACAGGATTTTGAATAGTTTGTATTTCAGATTGGTTTAATCCAGCAGACTCTAGTTTTTTAGTTAATTCAAATTCGTTTACAGCAGTATCTATTTTTTGAGAAATCACAGGATAAAAAACATTTGAATTGTCAATTTGTACATTTATTTCCCCATCAGGAGAAATACCAACCATGGCCACTAACCCGGATCCTAAAAGCTTCAAAGCTTTGTCTGAATTATTATAGTATATTATATTAAAATTCTGTGCTTTAAGATCCTGATCTAATGGTGATCCCTTCAAATCGTCTGATATACCTACATTAAGGTGTGAAGTAATCCCATAAGTGTCTAGAAGAGTTGGATCAGTTGCAATGGAGCTTATAATAGCCAAGCCAAATGCTCCCAATACGATGAACAATTGGACAAATATCACTAACAGATAAATTTTATTGCTAAGAATATCCTGTGATTCTTTTTTAGCGAGAGTTAATATCTTCATATAATGTTTCCATCCATCATTTAATGATATTTATGCTAACTGATCAAAACTTATTTATGAATTATTATAGATTTTTTAATCCTTATTTCAATCATGATCTAAATTTTTTTTTATTTAACATTCTTTTTAAACCTGATTAATTCTAAAAAAAGTCTTATCAATCTTGGTCTGGGTCCAAAAAATATATCATCTCTCTCAAAAAGCTTTATTGAAATCCAATAAGTGAGTATAGTAACCAAGAAGATGAATACTATTGGTATGAAGTATTGCCAGAAGGGTATGGTTTCTCCTGAGAATATTCTCATTACCATAGTCATCGGAGAAATGTTCGATGCTAAAGACTTTATAGATAGATATGTTAATGCAGGTATTATTAGAACTCCCACTACTCCAATATAGGATATGGTTATACCTATCCCTGCTTCTTTATAATTCTTTGAATAAGCTGATATAATGGTTGTAACCCCTAGTATGGGTAATGCCGTTATTATAACTAGAATATATATTAAAATTGGATCTGCAAACTTAAATCCCATTATAAAGAGAATTATCATCCAAAATGCTATTTGTATAGCTATAACTCCCTCCACTGCCAAAATTTTTCCTAAGATGATTTGTGAAGGAGAAATTGGCATGGCCATGAGTATTTCGCCTGTTTTTCTCTCTTTTTCTCCTACTACACTATCAATTATCATATTTCCAAAAAAGAAAAGAGGTAAGAAAAGTAGTATAGCTAGCATTGCATTGGTTAATATCTGAATTTGAAGTGATTGCCCGGTACTCTGCTGATTTACAGCGATTTGTGTAGTATTTTGTGGAATTAAAGAATTTATCCATGAATTTGAAATAGCTGTAGCCATTATATTAACGGTTGAATTAACTTCATCCCTAATCACGCTTCTTTTAGGATCATTATAATCAAGATAAAGTTTTACATTTATAGTATCAATATTTCTTATGCTATTTAGAGAATCAGATGGAACTTGAACAAATCCAGTTATTTCACCATTATTTAAATTTTGAAGTGAATTATTGTAATCAGATGATTGTACATTAATAAGTGAAGGGTTAATGTACTTAGTGAATAAATGACCTTGATCATCAATATCTAAAGAGGCGAATCCTGAAAGTGACGGTGTTATAGAAACTCCTTTATCTGATTGAATGTTAACAGCGAAGGCGTTGAATACGAATATCATTAAAAATAGCATAGAAATTTGTAAACAGAATATTATTAGAAATTTCTTACTCTTCAAGGTTTCCTTAAATTCCCATTCAGCAATAGTGATGAATTTCATTAGCTAGGTCCAAGATTTTTATTAAAAAAAACTTATTTTTTGTTTTTAAATTATTCGATTCCCCTTTAATACCCTATATTATGTTAGTTTCAATAAAATACTTTTATTTTACAGTTTGTATAAAAACATCTTCTAGGGTTGGTTCCATTGTATTTACTGAGAGAATATCATTATTGAAAACATTTATTATGCCTCTAATATCTTTTTTTGACTTTAAAGATATGAGGAACAAGTTACCCTTAATATTAACCCCCTCCACAGAATCAAAACCTCTAATGAGATCAGCGTCATTATTATTAGGATTTCTAACTTTTAATTCTAAGATTATATCTCCATGTATTTTTGATTTAAGATATTCCGGAGTTCCCATGTCTATAATTTTGCCTTGATTAAGTATAGCCACCCTATCGCACAAAGAATCCGCCTCATCCATATAATGAGTACATAAGATAATGGTTTTTTCTCCCTTAAGACTTCTTATAAATTCTCGAATATTGTGGGCTGTGGCTGGATCAAGTCCCATGGTAGGTTCATCAAAGATTATTATCTTAGGATCGTGGATTAATGCCCTTGCAATACCTATTCTTTGACGAAGCCCCTTAGAAAAGGTGTTTATTCTATCATCTGCCCGATGGCTCATGTTAACAAGTTTCAAGAGCTCATTTATTCTATCTTCGATCCTATCTTTAGGAACACCGTATAACTCTGCAAAGTATTTTAGTAAGTCTCGTGCTTTAAAACGCTCATAGAGGTTAGGTTCCTCTGGTAAGTAACCTATCATGGATTTGATTTTGATTTGGTCACTATGGATACTCATATCATCGATTAGAATGTCTCCAGAGTCAGGTTGGAGAATACAGCTGGTGATTCTAATGGCCGTGGTTTTACCTGCACCATTGGGACCTATAATTCCTAAAAGTTCTCCCTTTTTTATTTCAAGATTTAGATTATCTAAAGCTTTTATCTTACCAAATGACTTATTAAGAGAATCAATTTTTATTATAAAATCGTTTGAATTCAATTATGATCATTTCCTATTACATTAAAAAAATTTTTATAACTTTATTAAATTAAGTGCTTTATTTACATTTTAATATTAACCATAAAATATAGATTGAATCAAATTAAAAAATAATAATACATGAAGTTGTTTTTTTAAAATTTATAAAAAAAATAAATCATTAGTTTCTTTGGAGGGTTTTGAATTTGATTGATATAGATTTTAGTGTGAAAAACATTAAAAGATGCCTATGTCCTAGTTGTCCAGTTCAAGCTGAAAGTGAATGTGCTGAAGGTGTAAGAAGAATTATGCTTGAGATAGCTTATTCCAGTGAAAGTGCCATGCTTTTTGAACGTAATAGAGTTCCAGGAATGTACTGTTCGACAGGAAAAGCTTTATGTCAAGATCTCAATTATAATAAAATTTGTAAGTGTAAAGAATGTCCAGTATGGCTAGAATATAAACTTGATCAAGAGGAAGTTATGAAATATTATTGTCGAGATGGATCACCTCAAGATTATGAAGATTACGTGAGAAGAAATTGATTGTTAATATTTAAGTAGCAGTTTAATTTAACTTATTTTTAAGTATACGATGTAGTTCTTCAGCACCAATAATCTCTACATTATTCAAATTCCATTCCACTGGGTGCATCAAAAACGGGTGAGATTGTTCACCTCCAAGACCACCATGACTACCCACTAACTCTTCAAAAGCAGCTATCTCATCCTTTTCAGAATCATAAAAACTGTTCACCAGTATATCAGGAGTGTATTCAAAACTATCAGTTCTTATAAGATGTTCAACAGCCCGTGATCCGAAATTTGCTAAAGGATCTATACCTTCCACAGCATTATCCCTCAAATAATGAATTCCTTCACTACCTATAGCTAAAGGTCCGTATTTTGAAGAATGTACCATTATAAAACCCACCCCTTCATGTTGTACAACACCTGGAATTAAATCAGGATATAATTCATTAATTTCCTCATAAAATAATCGATTTTGTAATTCGGTTAAATAGATCAATCCCATATTTCCTGAAGCTAATACAATTACATCTGCATTCTCTTTGGAAACTTTTTCCGGTCGTTCCTTTACCTTGTAATTTTTAATGTAATCTGCCAGTTTTCCTTTAACAAGATGGGACTCTTTGAAAGTTTTTAATGTATTAACCCTTAATTCTCGACTATTTTTAATAACAATATCTTTTTTATCTCTTAAATAACGTCTAGCATCTTTTCCAGGTTCAGTTAAGACTTGGCCAAAGTGATCTTCATTAGATGAAAGTTTACTGTAAATACTAATATGTGATGGCATTAGACGACGCACTAAATCATCCAATGTTAAACCATAACGTTGTTTAAATGTTGCACCATTAGTTTGACCATGATCAGATTGAATAACTAAATAATAAGACCTTTTAGCATATTCTTTAGCCTGATCTAATCTTTTAAATTGTTTATCCAATCCTATTAATGCATGAAATGCATCATCATCTCGAGTACCTGAATGATGCGCTATTTCATCATAACCAAGATAAGTAACATAAGCTACATCCACATTTCCATTGATAATATCACCGATCAGAGTATACGTGGTTATTTCCCTTAAAAAAACCGATGCACCCGCTCGCACAAATGGGTAAACAAATCCACGTCGCAGTCTTGGTCTTATATTTTTAAAAGTATGCATGAATTGAGATTTAAATTCAAGAAGAACTTCCCAAAAGAATAAGATAATAATACGGCTGAAATTAGAAGGATTAGAATAGAAATAGTACCATGTTTTATTGTAAAACATTCTGAGATTTTTAAGTTTGCTATAGGTGAATATAACATCCGCAGCATCTCCTGAAAATAAATTAGAACGACTGGCACCATTTGAACTCAAAAGCCCTTTACCATCAGAAATTCTCTCCTCAATAAGATTTGCATCATTTAAACCAGTTGAAACCATTAATTTATTATTGTTAGGCTTCTCCACCCATCTAAATGCAGGTATATTATAGTTATTTCCATGAAGAATACCAGCTTGACTAGCACCAGTCTGACTAGATAGATCAGTTTCCCAACTAGTAATTTCATGAGAACCTCGTTCTATCCAACTCTTTAAAGTAGGCATTAAGCCCATTTCTATGGCTTCTTTTAATATTTTCTCTGATAAGCCATCAATTTCTAAAAATATAGTCCCCGGCTTTTTTTTAAAATCTTTTCCTTCAGATTCTTTTATTCTTCTCCTTAGAACTGTACGGTAATAACTTGCATCATCATCCAATGTTAAAATAGATGATAAAGTAGTTGTAATTAATGTTATCCCCAGGGGAGTTAATATCAAGGCAGCACCCCCTATAGTTATTCCCGGGACAAAATTGCTGATTATCCAGATTAAAAAACCATTTAAAAGAAGTGACCCCACACCCACTGTGAAAACCATGAACGGCAAGAATATACGAGATAAAAGTGGCCAGAATAATGCATTCAAAATACCAAGCAAAGCTACTACAACAAAAGCTGTTTCCCAACTATTAACTGTTAAACCTACCGATAAATAATCTATGAGCATGAATCCTAAAACTCCGCCCAACCATAGGATTATAGTACGCTCAATCCAAAAAAACCATGATCTTTTATCTTTTCTTTGCAATGGAATTACTCATCTAAAATTAAATATTTCAACCTTTTACTCCATTCAGGAGAAGTTTAATTGATTGTAAAGATTATAATTAACAAAAATATAGAAATTACTTTCTTTCTAGAGAAAATTTTAAAATAAAAAAAAATACATTTAGGTGTGTTTTTTTAATCCATATCCGTTTTATCTGCATATAATAAGCCATAACTATCTACAAGTTCTTTAAATTCATCAGTTCCAGGTACGGCATTTAATACATCCTCTATATCCTTAAGAATATGTAAATTTCTCAGTTTCGATTCAACATTAGAATAATTTTTTTTAATAACTATCTGAACATCCACATTCTCATCTTCAATTATAAAAATCTTATTACCGTCTTCATTTACTGATAATTTAATTTCTACATCCACCAAATCACCACTATTTTTTATTTATCAAATTATTATATTTGTGAAAATGTTAATATTTTTATCCTATCCAGATTTACCCTTCTATTATAAGCTTCATTGAAATGTATAAAATTTAATATAAATTAATGATATTATAGGTTGAAAATTTGGATTTAGATAGAAAAAAATGTTATGTAGATAGTTGGCTTAAATCCTAGACTAAAGACTTAACTGTTAGTTGGTAGCTTTCTCATCAGCTTGATTAAAATTATTTTGTGCTTATTCTGAATCAAGCAATATTTAATGTTTAGATGAAGACTTCAATTTAAAGATTGTTATTTCTGGATCACAATTTATTCTAAACCAGAAAATATTGGTACCTAATCCTCGGCTGGTGTACTGTACCATGTCACCTACTTGATATTTACCATGGGGATATTTAATGAAGTGAGGTCCTCTAATAAATGTGCCTAATCCAGGTATTATAAATTGACCTCCATGTGAGTGTCCAGAGATTTGTAGACTGAATCTCCCAGTTGAGGAACTAACATCAGCGAAATCTGGCTCGTGTGCTAGTAGAATAGCTGGTCCTTCCTTCGGTAATTTCTCGATTACTGTGTCTAAACGGTGTTTATTTAGCATCACGCTATCCACACCTGCGAGATGTAGTTGGGCTTCGCCTCGTTTTAGTGTGTAAACATCGTTGCTTATATCGATTATATTACATTTTTTGAGTATTTCCCTAATTTTATCTGCACCCATCCAATGATCATGGTTTCCAAGGACTGCGATGGATATTTCCTTTGGATTTAATCTCTTTAATGCTAATTCTAAATCCTCTGCTACATCTTCCAGAATGTAGGATACAAAATCACCCGTTATGGCTATTGCATCTGGTTTTTGGTTATTAATTAAATCAACCACACCTTCTAAATGTTCAGAGGAGATCCATTGCCCTAAATGGATGTCAGATATATTAACAATGCAATAATTATCAAAAATCGGATCTAAATTAGTTATAGTTACTTCAACATGTTCTAACTGGAAATTTCCCGGTTTGAATTCAGCTTTTTTTATTATATTACGCCCACGAGTCATACCCCTTTGCAAGCTCTGACGGAAGCGTAAATTTTTTAATTTCTTTTCTTTCATAGTTATATAAGTATAATCTGTTTAATTAGTTTTCTTGCACTTTATTCTCTTATATAAGATTTTGATTTAAAAAAAGAGATATTTGAATAATTTAATATGGACTTGTTGATCAATTTTTTTCTATTATTGATTCTTTTTTTATTGAGGTGGTGCTAAGAAACTGAATATACCTGTTAATATCAGCCAAATTCCAATTAAAAATCCAAGGTATATTGGGTTAAAGGCTAAACTACCTAATATTATGTATATGATACCGAGTACTATTCCAAGAATTCCACTCCATACTCTGTATCTTACATGTAATCCACCTAAAAGCGCTATTAATCCACCAATTATAAGCACGATACCTGCTAAATACAGTACCAAACCTGCTATAAATGCAAACAACGCAGGGTTGAAGACTAAACCAAATCCAATTATCAACGCTATAATACCCAGTATCGCGTAAAGAATACCCACAACACGATCAACGTGACTTTCAGCTACGCCTGCAATCAAGAACCAAATACCTAGCAAAATCACTGCAAATCCTGCTATAAAGCTAGCAGCTACTACTCCAGCTGCCGGGAAGCCTATTACAATTAAACCGAGTATTATGGCTAAAATACCCATAATAGTATTTCTCATAAAAATTCCCCCTACGAATTTTCTAACAAGCCCATAATAAATTATATTATGTGTCAAGAAACTATAAATAATTATCTTTTGTTAAAATACCCGCCTAAGATGGAGTTTGAATTAAATAATTTATACTTATCCAAAAATTTAATTCAGATCCTGTAAAGTTTAAATTAAAATTCTTAATTTATTATGAAACTCTAAAAACAAAATTGAATTCAATGAATATTAAAACGTGACACTTTAATCATTTTAACTATTTATAACTCGTTAGAAATTGTGAAAGTTTACTAAATGCAATTTATAAAAATGTGAATTTATATAGATTAAGAAAATAATATTAATACATTTATAATTAATTCTTCAAATAATTTATAAACTATTAACAATCCAATTAAAGGAATCAATATGTTTTTATCAGAATTAATGCCAGTTAAACAAGCCCATAGGTTAATTAAAAACACTTTAACTCAAACTAGTACAGAAAAAATTCTTTTGGAAGAAGCTTATAAACGTATTCTAGCTCAGGATGTGACTTCTCTTTTAGATTCACCACATTTTGACCGATCTGCTATGGATGGCTATGCATTGCAAGCTCAGGATACATTTGGGTTTTCCGAACGTAACCCAGCAACTTTAACCATAATTGATCGTATTGGTGCTGGAACTGTATCTAATGCGACAGTTAGAAAAGGAGAAGCAGTCAAAATTGCAACTGGCGCCCCCATACCCATAGGCGCCGACTCAGTAATTATGGAAGAGTATACTCAAGAGAGAGAGGATCATTTAGAAGTGGAATCCTCAGTTACACCTGGTGAAAATGTTTCATTTCAAGGTGAAGACATAAAGAGGGGTGATGTGGTTTTAAAGAAGGGGAAAATTCTTCAACCGCAGGATCTGGCAATAATAGCATCTGCAGGATACAGTAATGTGGAAGTGTATCGTAAGCCCCGTGTAGGTATTATAACAACTGGAAGTGAATTAGTTACTCCTAAATCTAATATTCATGGGGCCGAAGTAATAAACTCCAATCATTACACTTTAAAAGCCTTAATAGAAAGTTCTTTGGCGATTCCTGAACTCATTCAATGTAAAGATGAAGCTGAATTAGTTGAAAATGAGTTCAAAAAAATGTTACAAAAAAATGATGTACTTATAACCACAGGGGGAACAGCTATTAGTAAAGGAGATGTGGTCGTAGACGTAGCAGATAAGTTAGGAGAAGTTATGATCCATGGAGTCTCAATACGTCCTGGAAAGCCATTCGCATATGCAAAAATTGATAATAAACCAGTTTTCATGCTTTCCGGTTATCCTGTAGCTGCTATGGTACAATTCGATGTGTTGGTTAGTGAACATCTATTGGAAATGCAGAACCTGAATTGGAAAACGCCCACAGTGAAAAAAACAGCTGCACGCAAAATTCCCTCTACTCTAGGCAGAACGGACTATATAAGAGCTAAAACCGTTGGAGATAAAGTAAAGCCTCTTAAAATAAAAGGTTCAGGCATTATCCGATCTATGGTTGAATCAGACTCGTATATTGTCATAGAAGAGAACCTTGAAGGAGTTATGGAAGGAGAAATGTGTGATGTTTTACTTTACAATTCCCTACGGGTTTAAGTGTATTAAGTGTAAAACTATATAAAGTAGTTAAAAGCTTATTAATCAAAAATTTTGATATAAACAATAATTTAATTTTTCTGAATTATTAAGAAAGGTGATTATTTTTGAACGTCTTTACAATTAATCCTTTATGGTATTATGCTATTGGATTCGTAGTCATATGGGTATTAGCTCTTCTATTCAGGAAACAACTCAAAATTGATGTAGAAGGACCCATTTTAATGCGTAAAACTAAAAGATTAAGGGGTTTCATTGATGGTGTCGCCCAACGTAATCCCCGATTTTGGAGAATATACATGAATATAGGAATACCAATTTCTATATTTTTTATGGTTTTCATAGTATATGCCCTTATCATATCATTACAAACTCTGTTTCAAGCTCCTACTACCCAATTAATTCTTCCAGGAGTAGATTTACCAGGTCAAGCTATTGCTGTTCCTTTCATTCAAGGAATTATCGGCTTAGCTACAGTGATCGTGATACATGAATTTGGTCACGGTATACTTGCAAGAGCTGAAGGAGTACGCATCAAATCTATCGGATTATTGTTATTAGCGGTTCTGCCCGGAGCTTTTGTGGAACCCAATGAGGATGATGTTAAAAAATCTAAAAAAACAACTAAATTAAGGATATATGCAGCAGGTTCTATTTTTAACTTAACTCTAGCTGCAGCATCCCTTCTAATAATGCTGCTTATAAGTGTGCTTTTTATTAGCAGCCTTTCATTTGGCATTCCTGGCGTTTCTGTGCCAGGAATATCTACCCTTAAAACTGAGCCAGTATCGCTAAATATAAGTGGACCCATATTCCCATCATTTCATAGTGATGGTATTAAAATAGATAGTGTAGTCCCTAAAAGTCCTGCAGATGGTATCCTACAGTCAGGTATGGTTATTCAAAGTATAAATGGTAACCCCACTACTAACGTGACTGAATTCGAGCAATTTGATGCTACAACATATATTGGAGAAACTTTAACCTTCCAAACTAACGAAGGAAGTTATACTCTTAAAACAGCGGCAAATCCTAATAACGCTACTAAATCATACATAGGAATACAAAGCGAAGAAAATTTAGCAGTTAATTCGAACGTTTCTAAGATATGGGGTAATACTTTACCATGGATCTTATTCAATATCCAGGATCTTCTTTTCTGGATATTCTTCTTAAATTTTGCAGTTGGAATTATTAATCTATTACCTGCTAGACCATTGGATGGTGGGTTAATATTAGAAGAATTATTAAATTACAGATTATCCAAAACGACTGTTAATAGAATAGTAAATGGATTAAGCATATTCCTGTGGGGTATTCTAATAGTGAGTATAGTTTATGGTACTGGAAGAGGAATTTTAATGTTATTCTAAAATAGAAAAAAATAAGAAGAGATATACTAATTTTTTCTTAATTTTTAGACAAATAATATTCCATTACTCTTGAGAAATAAAAAATATTATGTCTTCTTATAAAAAAAATCTATTATAAAATTAACTATTTTAAAGCTTCTTCAAATGCTGTTTTATGAAAATTAGAAGCCAATTCTTTTTTACATTCATCACCTGTGATTAATCTAATTTGAGAAGCCCTACAGGTATAATGTTGTAATTTAAGACCTGTCTTTATAGGTAAATCTTTTAAATCTTGCCCAATCATTTCATCTGCTACAAAAAGGGTAGACCCACAGGGGGATGTTCTTAAAACCTGGATTTCAGCAATTTTATCATTCTCACAGGATATTTTAACAATAGGTTTGCCAAATTTAGAGGTGAATTCATCAAATATGGTATTGCCATTCTCTTGTAGTTCAATATATTAATTGGAGCGTTACATTTTCGAATCTTTCCACCTGATTTTTAAAGTCTTCAGCCCTCCAGGCAGCTATTATGATCCATTCTACCTTATTATGCAACCGTTCCACTAATTCTAAGGTGAGATCAGGATGTAAAACGTATATTATAAGAATATCTGCAGTTTCAATCCTTCTAAGGATATTTCATGTATATTAATTTCATCGATGCAACTTGAAGAGGGTTTCTAACTGGATAAATTCTGTTTCAAACTCCTTTTTAATGATATCATATGCTCGATCCCCATAAGAGCTGTCAGTCACTATAACAATTTTTAACATAGAAATAACCTTAAATTTAGCTAAATTCTTGTTCAATGCATTTTAACATAATATGTAAATTTCTATAAAAAATTATTAATTTTGATCTATAAATTTCATATACTTCCGAAAATCAATTTTTTTATTATTTTTCATTTGCTGAGTTCTACAATTTAAGAAAAATTTAAAATTTATTTTTTTAATATCTGAGATTATATATTATTCTAACAAAAATTGATATAAATTTTTTCTAATAAAAAAATATGAGTAATTTATCTCAAATAATAATGTTTTCAAATTAATTAAACGTTGAAAAAACTTTAAGGAACAACTTACAGAAGTTATACTTGTTTAATGAAATTTTTACTAGGAGAAACTATAAAATGAAAGTGGTTATAATTGGAGGTGGAGCTGCTGGTTTATCCACTGCTTCTAATATTCGGAAATATGATGAAGATATAGAAATAACAGTAATAACTCGTGAAAGTTATATAGCTTATTCTCCTTGTGCAATACCTTACGTTTTATGTGGAAAAGTGGAATGTTTTGAAGATATTGTAATGCACAAACCTGAAGATTACTTAGAAAAAAATATTAATATTGTAACTAAAGCGGAAGTTTTTGAAATAACGAGTAATGAAAATAAACTGAAATATTATTTTAATGATGGATATCTAAGAGTTGAAAAAGAGTTATCATATGATTATCTAGTAATAGCCACCGGTGCAACCTCTTTCATTCCCCTTATTGGAGGAACTCATTTAAAAGGTGTTTTCAAAATTAGAACTATAGAAGATGGTTTTAAAATCAAAGATTGGGCTGAAAAATACCATAATGCTGTAGTTGTGGGGGCTGGTTTGATTGGGTTGGAAACAGCCTATGGACTAAAAGAAATGGGATTAAAAGTTATAGTTACTGAAATGTTGCCCCAGATTATACCTCGATCATTAGATCCTGACATGGCAAGTATTGTTCAACATTACATGGAAAAAGAAGGTCTACAAGTAATTTTGGGTAATCCTATAGAAGAAATAGTGGGTGGAACCCGAGTTGAGAAAGTTATTATTGGGGATGAAGTGTTAGATGCGGATATGGTTATAATGGCTACTGGTATCAGACCTCAGATTAAATTGGCAAAAATGGCTGGTTGTAGTATTGGAAGATGGGCTATCCTCGTAAATGAGAAGATGCAAACTTCCGTTGCTAACATATATGCAGTAGGAGATTGTGTAGAGGTTTATGATGCAATAACCGGTCAGAATACCCAGTCACCATTAGGTACAACAGCTGTAAGGCAGGGTAAAACAGCTGCAAAAAATATTGTAGGGATGTGTGCTGAATTCAAACCAGTTTTAAATGCTATGGTATCCAAGATTGGTGAATTGGAATTCGGAGCTGTAGGTTCCACTAAGAGTTGGGCTATTCAAAATGGAATAGACGTAATCTCAGGGGAGAGTAAAGCTCTTACTAAGGCTAGATATTATCCGGGGGCTAAGACTATTGATGTTAAGATAATTTGTACTCTTAATGGTAGAATTATTGGCTGTCAGATAATTGCTGAAGAGAGAGTTGCTGAAAGAATTGATACTATGTCTTTAGCTATAGCAAAGAATGTTTCATGTTCTGAATTGGCTACAATGGAATTCTCTTATGCTCCTCCGGTTTCAATGGTAATAGATCCTATAATATTAGCTGCAGAGAATGCTTGTTGGAAGTTAAGTAGATTGAATTAAACTTGAATTATGTTTAAAGAATGTTATTAGTTTAATTTTAATTTAATTTATTCAAAAAATTGTAAAGATAGGAGAAAAATATAGTGGAGAGATTAATTAAAATTTCTATTTTTTAAAAATATCTCTCTAGCATTCCCTTTAACATTTTTGCATGTCTTCCTTCATCTTTTGAACTTTCAGCAAAAAACGTTTGAGCCTCTTCAATGTCACATTCTTTGGCTTTGTCTGAAGCGGCTTTTTTCTCTTTGTTAGCCATTGTTTCGCCTTCAATCATCATTTCCAAGTTTTCTTTAAGGGATGATTTTATGACTCCATTCATTTCTGCAAAGTGAGCGGCATGATTGGCTTCTTCAATGGCAATTTGTGATAAGACTTCTGCCATCTCAGGGACTCCTTCCCTTTGTGCTTGTCGTGCCATAGCTAGATATATTCCAACTTCCTGAGTTTCTCCGTTAAAATTAGCTTGAACTATTTCTTCCATTTCGGTGCCTTTGCAAACTCCAATTTTATGTTCATTTGTTATTACCATATTTTTTATAACTCCTAAAATATTTTTACAGAAATTAAATTTAAATTTATGATTTAAATCCTAAATATTTAGCGAATATATTTTTTTTATAATTCTCTTATTTCCTGAGCGAGTTTTTTACCAGTTTTGAAGGATTGTTCTAGTTCATCTGCATCGGGTACATAGTAGACTTCATATTGACCTTTTACATTGAAACCACAGTCTTTAAGATCTTTCGCTAATTTTTCGGTTGTTCCACCTTTACCACCCCTTGATCCGAATGTGACTGCCATTCTTTCTATGCCTGTTCGGTTAAATTTAAGACCCCTTAGGTAGTATATTAGGTCACCTATGCTGGGGAAGGGCTCATCATAAATTGTTGGTGCTCCTAGAGCTATAGCCTTACTGTCTAGAATATCTTTTACAATCTCGCTTCTTTCGTCTTCGTGTAAGTAATACATTTTCACGTCCACTCCTTCACTCATGATTCCTTCTGCTATAGCATGTGCCATTTTCTGGGTAGAGTAATGCATGGTGTCGTAAATGATGGTTATTTTATCTTTACAGTTTCCAGTGGCCCAGTTACTGTAAGCACCGATGATTTTCATTGGATCAGTCCATATTTGACCGTGGGCCGGAGCTATCATCTTGATTTGTTCCAGAAGGCCTAAGTCTTGGACTTCCTGGAATTTTTTTAGAACTAATTTGGATAGTGGTGTGACTAGATTAGCGTAAAATTTCTGAGCACCATCCATTAATAGGTATTCAGGTATTTCATGGTCGTAGCGCTGCGTGAAACATAGGTGTTGTCCAAAAGCGTCATTAGGGAATAATATGCCTTCTTCTGCTAACAAAGTAAACATACTATCTGGCCAGTGCAGTAAAAATGCATCGAGGAATGCTAATGTTTTATTACCGAGATCCAAAGTGTCACCGGTTTTAACCTCAGTAAAGTTAGCTCCTTCTAATGATGGATAATGTTTTTTTAGTCCTTTGACAGCTATTTCTGTACAGTATATGGGTGCTTCTGGAAATTTCTTGTGGATTTCGGTTAATGCTCCACTGTGATCTTTTTCAACGTGATTTTGTATTATGACATCGATTTTTGGATCTTTTCCTTCTTTTTCAAAAGCGTCATCTATTCTACCCCACATTTGGGCTGAGGATCCAGGATAGGTGTTATCGATTAATGCTACTTTATCTTCTCCAAATACCATATAAGCGTTGTAACTAGTTCCATTTAGGGTGTAACCGTGATATGTCCTTATATCCCAGTCTAAAACTCCAACCCAATATACTCCATCCTTAATTTTTACTGCATTTGCCTTCATGATTTTATCCTCCTAATTTTATTTTATAAATTATTGGTTTTTATAAATTATTGGTTCGAGTGATCCCGAACTATATGTTATTATTTAAAGATATTTTATTTAAATTTTATGGTTCGCACCAATACGAACAGTTTATATGGTAGTAATGGTATCATAGATAAATGAGGATTAGATAATGGTACAAGTGAAAAATAAAAGCGATGATTTAGGGGAAATAAAGTTATTTTCAAGCACTACTGGTGTTAATGTTATAGATAGTCCAATAAAATCTAAAATATTGTCATTACTAAGAAATGGAGGATTAAATGGTTCAGATATTGTTTCATTAACTGGTAAATCCAAATCAACCATTTCAACCCATCTTAAAGATCTTATAAATGCGGGGATCATAGATTATAGAAAAGATCCTGCTGATGGACGTCGAAAAATATTTTATATTAAATCAAGATATCTGGGTGAACTTTCTCAAAAATTAGAATTAGAAGATAATATGGGGGAGTACATCTACAATCAAATAGCCAACTCTAATGATCCATTTAAATTCTTCAGGTTCATATTTAAAACCATAAGAGTAGCTCTTATGCAGGAAGGAATTAATATAGACCCAATATTACATAATGCAGGTATTGAAGTTGGTAATACATTTTATAATGAATTAAAGAATCCTAATACAAAAAAATTAGCTAAGAATGTGGCAATATTCTGGGATTCCCATAAATTAGGTAGAATTGAAGTCGAAAATATGATGCCTTTGACTATACGTGCTTACGACTGTTTCGAATGTGAGGACCTTCCTAAAATTGGTAGATCAGCCTGTGCTTTTGATTCTGGAATATTAGAAGCTATTTTCTCCTCTCATTTTAAAAGTGAAGTGGATGTAGAAGAAATTAAATGTTATGCTAAGGGTGATAATTACTGCTGCTTTATAATAAAAAAAGACTTGATGAAATAAAAGTTCAAATTAAATTTTATAGTAGAATTTTTTACTATAAAACTGGATTTATTCAATCTTTTTTTCTCTAAATTTAACTATAGTAGTGGATAGATATTTTTTATCTTTGAAAAAGCCTTTTATTACCATTTCATCATCCATACTGCAATTTCGGATTGATATTACATCTTTTTCTCGTTTATCTTTATTTATAATCTTTTCTAAAACTTCAGAATGACGGGAGGTCTTCATAATGACGAATGTATCAGCATATTCGAGAATTTTTTCAAGTCTTTTATCAACCTTAGGCACTATTACCATAATTTCATCCTTTTCTGCTAGTGAAATACCTGCAGTTGCTGCACAACCTGTGAATGAAGTGATTCCCGGAATTATCTCCACGATAAATCCGTGATCTGCAATTCTACTTTGAATATATGAAAATGTACTATAAACAGTAGGGTCACCTAGGGTTATGAAAGCCACATCTAACCCCTTATTCAATTTTTGAATTATTAATAATACAGCATCATTCCAGTAGCTATTAAGTGCATTTTTATCTTCAATCATAGGGAATAATGGTTCTAAAACATCATAATTATCTTTTCTATCTTCAAGTACTGGTTGCACAATTGATAATGCTAGACTAGGTTTGGATACCGCGGATTTTGGTGCACATATAACTTTAACCTCTTTTAATGTGTTAAATGCTTTAATGGTTAAAAGTTCATGATTACCTGGACCAACTCCAATACCTAATAATTTACCTTTTCTCATAAATTTTATACCGTCCCTAATTTTTATTTGGTAAAAAAAATCTTGAAATGACTTATTACTTCCTTAATTGCCTAATAAAAAACCTTTTTTATGGTTAACTTCATATATTGGTTTAGATGAAAACCTTTTAAATGGTTTAATCTATTTATACCATCATCAAGATATAAAACCCCATGGATAATGGCTTTTTCTGTAGTAAGTGTGGGATGATCAGAGATAACTGCATTTGTTCCAAAGATGGATTAGAACTAGTAAAAAGCTCTGGAATACCTAAATCTAATATTTCAGAGATGATAAGGATACATCCCCATATAGAAGCGGAAATTATAGAAAAATTTCCTTTCATGGAACCCCGATCAGGACAGTTGGATATTATTCAAGAAATCAAACGGAAGATAGATGATGGTTCTCAATATATTATCTTGGAAGCAGGTACTGGTACTGGTAAATCTGCAATAGCCACCACGCTGGCTGGTATCTATGGGTCTGCATATATTTTGACCATGACTAAGCAATTACAATCACAATATGGATTTCAGTTTGGTTATCCTCTAGTTAAAGGCAGAAGTAACTTTTCTTGTAAAGATACTGGCTTAGAAGATGGATGTGATATGGGTACTTGTCAAACCACACCTAGTGGGCAAAAATTCGTTTGTGATTTTGGGATAAGCAAATCACCTTTTGATGGTGGTAGCTTTGCATTTGAAGATGCTTTCGACGCTCCTATTTATTTCAGATCTCAGGATCGTTGTAATTATTGGCGTCAAAAGGCTAAAGCAGTTGCAAGTCCTATAACGTTGATGAATTATGATTATGCTCTCTTAGAACTTAATTATGTTAAACATTTTGGTAAGCGCAGATTGATGATTCTTGATGAGGCGCATAACATTGAAAATAAGCTGATGCAACGTTTGGAAGTTAATATTTATAATAAAAGAATTGAAAATGATGTTAATACAATAATACCCCATGGTTTAATGGCTTGTGATGATCCTTCGGAGTGGATACTATTTTTAGAATCCATTTATGATTCATATAAGGATACAGCAGTTCAGAAGATGCCTAAAAATAAGGCTGACCGTATTAATCGTACCAAATTCCGATTACAAGAACTTTTAACTAATTTGGAAAACAAACCTGAAAATTGGGTTGTTGACCCTATTACAGGAGGAGTATCTTTTAAACCACTTAAAATTGATATGTATGCTAAAGATCGGTTATTCCGTCATGGTGATGTGTGTATTTTTATGAGTGCTACTATCTTGGATCTGGATTTGTTTTGCAATTGGCTTGGAATAAACCCCGATGATGCTCATAAGATTCAGATTAAAAGTCCTTTCCCGCCTTCATCTCGGCCAATTCATTTGAGGATTGCAGGAAATATGTCACAGAGGTCTATTAAGCGTACAGCTCCTAGAAGTATTCCTATTCTGGAAAAGATTATAGATCATCATAAATATGAGAAAGGTTTGATTCATACTCATAATTACAAGTGTCAGAATTATATTATGAATAAGATTAAGAGTAACCGTTTAATAGGCCATAACAGTCTTAACAGGGAGTATAAGTTACATCAATTTGAAGAAAGTGATGAATCTTTAGTATTGGTGAGTCCTTCCATGAGTGAAGGTGTAGATTTACCCTATGAAAAGTGTCAATTTCAAGTGATCTATAAGATTCCTTTTCCTTATCTGGGAGATCGTCAGGTGAATCAGAGAAAGAGTATGGATCCTAAATGGTATGCTTATAAAACTGTTATGACTTTAATTCAGGCGTATGGTCGTGGAATGCGTGCAGAAGATGATCACTGCGAAACTTACATTTTAGATGGTAACATTCGTATGCTCTTCACTAATCGACTTTATCGTCATTTAGTTCCAGAATTCTTTAAAGAGGCTGTGCAACGTGAATAAAAAAAGTTACTAAAAAAAATTAGATATGATAATTATTTTTATTTTTAATCTTCTAATGTTTTATTTAGCCAAGTATTAATGTAATCCACAACCTCTTGCCAGCCTTCTTCAACCATAATAAGGTGTGAGCGACCGTTAAACTCGTGAAAATCTGTTTTAGAATTTGATTGATTGTATTTTTCATAGTTCGCCTTAGATACTGTAGCAGGTACCGTGTGATCCTCACTGCCTGGTAAAAGCAGAAGTGGGCTGCGAGTATTGTTTTTATAGTTTATACTGGTAGTAGCGTGGCTTATTAAATCTGAAAATGCGCTTTGGAAAAGGGGTTTTCCAGTGTCAGGTATAGCGTATCTTTCATATGCTTTTTTAGCTTCAGTTTCGGACATAGTATTGGCAAAAGCATAATGAAACTGTTTAAACGATAATTCTACTACCTTATGCCTGTTCCTCGGATCAGACAAGACGGGAAATAGGGATCTGAGCTGAGCTAATGCTAATTTATGCACTCCTTTAGGTGCTGCCGAGTCCAGAGTAACTCCTGCAGCGCCAAATCCCTGATCCATAAGAATCTGTACTATTAAACCACCGAAAGAGTGACCTAGAAGAATAGGGGGCTCATTTAAATTATTCAGTATATCCTTATAATGTGTTACTACATCCTCTAAACCTAGACCAGCTAAAATAGATTCTGCTTTCTCCCTTACTTCTATAATGTCTCCATCATGTCCAGGCCATCCCGGCTTCATCACTTGGTATCCTAAGTCTTGAAAACGTTTCTCAAAATATTCCCAAGAAAGTGGTGTCATCCACAAACCATGAATAAGTAATATGTTTCTATCTTTACTGATCTTCAAACTTACCTCTGGTTTATCTATTCCTTCAATCATATTTTAGCCTCAAATCTTTTATTAATAAATTCCAGTTATTATAACAATATATTTATTTTAGTTCTCCATCCTTACAATATATTCCATTGGGTCACTATTTTCTAAATTATATTCTTTCCAAAATTTGCAGTTTTTACAATAGCAATCTTCTTCAAAATTGATATCATTACAGGCGATTTGCCAATAGAACAATAAAACCATGAAAAATCTTTTTTTTCTAATTCAGAAATTGTATCAAAACACCTTTAGATTCCATTTCCTGTATGGCTACCATTTTTTTCTCCACATTCACTTTAGATTGGACAGGGCAGCTGCTAAAGAGGCATTTCATCATATTTTCCATGTTATAATCGAAGTTTGACATATTATTTAACCTCCTTCATTTAAAAGTTGATTAATATTCTAAAATTATCTATTTAAACATTTAAACTTATATTCGGCTTTTATTTCATTCTTCTAGAGGTAGAATATAGATAATGAAATTATAGCATTATTTTTTTAATATTATGTTATTTACAATTAATAAATATGCGGTTTTTAGTGTTATTACGCAGTAAAAATATTTTAAATAGAAAATAAAACGGTTTAATGAAGTTAAAAATAAAAAATAAAAAAAATTTATATATTTTAGCAAAAAAGTTGCATTAGGATACTCTATTAAAAGAATCTTGATAATAATATATCTTCATCAATGTTAAGTCGCTTCATACAGCTACGCCTGCCCATGATTTGGGCAAAAAATTTGATCATCATCTTACATCTTCCGCTGAGGCTAAATGTAGTGTGCCACGGAGTAGCCATGTGCGTACTATAGTTTTATCCCTTATAGCTTGCTCGATATCGGCTTCTAATACATTATTCGTACGAAGTCCAATAGCCAGAGTGCACCGAGATAATCCTGTGCTGAATAGCACCCAATCACCTTACCACATCTTCTGGTCTTTCAAATAAATTTCCGACAATATGTTGATTAATAAGCCGTTGGTGGGCAATATTTATTTTGTCATTTTTTGATGAGATTAAAATTTGTCAAAGTAAACGGGAGAATAAAAGGAGTTTGAATAATGTTTTTACAGATGTAATAAAAAAATAGTCAAAATAGCGGACCTGGGGGGATTTGAACCCCCGACCTTGGGATCCGAAGTCCCACGTCATATTCCTGGCTAGACTACAGGCCCAAAAAAAATAATTTTATATAAAATAATTTTATGTTCTTCCTTTATAAACTCGCCGGAAACTAATTAATAATAGTTTTAAAATCTGTAAAAAAAGAAAATTTTAAGAAAAAAATCTCTTTTATCAATTTTCGTCCAATTCTCCAGGATATACTGAAAGGCAGAAAATCTACCACGAATGCATACATAAGAACCAATAAATATATTCTAAATCTGTGATGAGGGTTAAATAATTATCTGCTCTAAATTCAATATTAAGTAAAATGTACTGAGATTAGATATTAAAATAATGAATTAAAGGAATTAATGATAATGAAAAGATTCCGATTAGATTTCATTCGAATCATCTTATAACAACTCCTTTTATATTTATAGAGATTTTCGATTTACTATTTGATCTTTGATCATTTAAATTTTTTAGAAATTTGGAATTCGTGTTTTAATCTGTTTAAATTGTTATAGGCAAATATTTATATAGTATTATGTTTATA
>JACWMK010000055.1 GCA_015661405.1 Methanobacterium sp. | reverse complement strand
GGAGTATCCATAATACTAGTATCACCCTGCATGGGAGTAATCATCGGTCCAGCATACACTTTAGGATAATTCCAACTACCAATAAATACTGAAGGAGGAGTACTTCCTTCCAATTCTCTGCCAATATCCACCGATGGCATTTTAATTTTACTAGTTAAACGCTTAAGGTAGGCGGCTTTGCCTTTTATCATACTGATCTAATATATATTTTAATTAAATAAAAAGTTAATGAGAGCAAATGAAAAGTAATAAAAAGAGAAATTAAATTTTTAAAGTTCACTTCTTTTAACTAACTTAAGAGCTGCGGAATTCATGCAATAACGTTTACCCGTAGGTGGTGGACCATCATCAAAAACATGACCCAAATGCGCATCACACCGAGCACATAAAACCTCATTTCTAACCATGAAAAAACTTTTATCAACATTAGTTTTAACATTCTCCTCAGCAATCGGTGTCCAAAAACTAGGCCAACCCGTACCCGACTCAAACTTAGTCTCTGAATCAAATAAATCAGTATCACAACACGCGCACTGGTAAATACCGTCCTCATGACAATCATGATACTTACCCTTAAATGCCTGTTCAGTGCCCTGCTTCCTAGCTACTTGATAAGTTTCAGGATCAAGCTCCTTCCTCCATTCCTCATCCGTCTTCTTAACACGATCAACCAGTTTAATCTCACCAGTCTTCACGAAAAAGATTAATACTTTATCAACATCGCTTGTCATAATTACTAATTATATACAGTAAAATTAATAAAATTATTGGTTAAAATTTATAATTTCTATTATTACAGTTCAAATAAATTCATTCAACAGTTTTAATAATATAAAAAGTTCCGATTCCTGTAAATATTAATTAAGATGGGACTTAAAAACATCTCCAAGATTAAAAAATATTAAATAAAAAAAAAACTTGCAATAATTCTTATCTAAAGAAAAAAAATTAAAAAATTTCTTTAAATATTAACATATTAATGAAAGAAAGACCCAGGAATAAATCCTTAAACTCTTCCAGAATCTATAATATTAAATACAAGATTATTTTTTTATATTGGCGTATAATACGATCGCCTTAATTCCCGTAGTTTAGAATCACGCTCATCATCATCACTAACTATTTTACAACATTCAACTGCACGTCCATTAATACAGAAATAAGCAGGAGCTCCTCTAACTTCAAGATCATTTTCCATCCACACATCACATTTAGGACATTGACATTCCTCATGACTCTCTAAATCTCCACATTTAGTTTTTCCTGTGGTGCAGTAAAGTTTAGGCACTTCATCAGGTCCCATCATAACTCCACTATCAATATCAATATCTTTACCAATTTCTTCCATTTCCTCTACTTGATCCTTCACACAAGAATTATCTTGTTGTACAGGACAATTCGAGCAGAGGCACTTATCCAAATTCTTCTTATTAAAATCAATTTCTAACATTTTTTCACTCCCTATTAAATTTAATTATATTAATTTCATTATTTAAGTGGCATAGTAACGTTTTTGGAAATACTTAGCTACATTTACTAGGCTAATTAATACTGGTACTTCAATTAACGGTCCAATTACAGTAGCAAACGCAACTGCAGATCCTATACCAAAAACCGCAATCGCCACTGCAATAGCTAATTCAAAATTATTACTAGCAGCAGTAAATGACAATGCCGAAGTTTTAGAATAATCCGCACCCAATTTATAACCCAATAAAAATGTAGTGAAAAACATTATCACGAAATATAATAATAATGGAATAGCAATTATAACCACATAATACGGTATCTGAACTATATAACTCCCTTTTAAACTGAACATCACTATTATAGTAAAAAGCAATGCCACCAATGTTATAGGACTAATTTTAGGTATAAATTTCTCATCATACCATTCTTCACCTTTCCGTTTCACCAACATGTATCTAGTCAATATTCCCGCTATAAATGGAATCCCCAGATATATGAAAACACTCTCAGCTATTTGCAGTATACTAATATTTACAACACTACCATGAATCCCTAATAATGGCGGTAAAACAGTTATAAATACCCAGGCATACACACTATAGAAAAAAACCTGAAAAACACTATTAAAAGCCACTAAACCAGCCGCATATTCACTGTCCCCTTTGGCAAGCTCATTCCAAACAAGTACCATAGCAATGCAACGCGCCAAACCAATTAAAATCAAACCAACCATGAATTCAGGATAATTCCGTAAAAAAACAACTGCAAGAATGAACATGAGTATAGGTCCCACAATCCAGTTCTGGAATAATGATAAACCTAATATTCGAGTGTTACGGAAAACTTCTCCCAATTCCTCATATTTCACCTTAGCCAAGGGAGGATACATCATTAAAATTAAACCTATAGCAATAGGTATGCTAGTAGTACCAATAGAAAATCTATTTATAAATAATTCCACTCCGGGAATGAAATAACCAAGGGAAACTCCTACAGCCATGGCTAAAAAAATCCATAAAGTTAAAAAACGGTTTAAAAACCCCAACCGGGGAGTCTCACAAACTTTAGCAGCAACTTCAACTGTACGGTCATCCTTCATTAATTCACCTAAAAACTATTATTTTAGAGCTTTAATTTGTACGCTCACAATTTTTCCAACGAGCCTCTCATCCATATCGGGTTCAGTGAACACTCTTTCGCTTTTAATTTCAACATCTCGAAATCCTGCACTTTTAATGGCATCAAAGTACTCCTGTTTCTCTAATGCCCCTGCAATGCAATTTGACCATGCCTGGAAGCTTTCACGTATCTCTTCAGGAATGAAGCCATCTGTAATTAGATCAGAAACCAATATCCGCCCGCCAGGTTTTAAAACTCGTAATGCTTCCTTATAAGCCTTAATTTTGTCTGGTGTAAGATTTATAACGCAATTACTTATAATTAAATCTATGGAGTTGTCTTCAACTGGCAGGTTTTCTATTTCACCAAGTTTAAATTCAACATTTTCATATCCACCTTCAATTGCATTTTTAACTGCAGTTTCAACCATTTCAAGAGTCATGTCAACACCGATGACCTTTCCTGTTTCACCTACTTCCTGAGCTGCGAGAAAAACATCTATTCCTCCACCTGATCCCAGGTCTAAGATGGTTTCGCCCTTATTTATTTCAGCTAAAGCTGTGGGATTTCCACATCCCAATCCAAATACTGCACCTGAAGGAATGCTCTTAATATCTTCCAAAGTGTATCCTGCAACTTGAGCCTGTTTGATGATTGAATCTTTTCCATTGCATCCACAGCCACACGATTCTTCTTTATTAGAGGCTATTTTTGAATAACGTTCCTTTACGAATTCTTTTATATTTTTATCATCCATTTTTTAACACAACCATAAACTATTATCCATACATCCAAATATATAAATATATCGATAAAAGCATACAACCTAAACATTTACAAAAGATGATGATGAAATATAGTTATCCCTTCAAAAAAATCTACTGAGAATTTATTAGTAATTCCTTTAAATTAACAGGTAATTTAGAGTTTGATAGTTTATAATGAATCCATACTCCTTCTTTACGCCATTTCAATAAACCAGCATTTTTTAATAGGTTCAAATGATGGGATACTGTCGGCTGTGGTTTATCCAGTGCAGACATTATCTCACAGACACATAACTCACCGTGCTCTAATAAGTAAATAATTTTTAATCGTGTAGGATCAGCAAGTGACTTGATAATATCAGCATTTTTTTGTATTTCCTCTTCACTAGGCATTTCAGCTAATATCTTCTCCAATAACTCAATCTGGTCACAGTTAGGTTTACCTTCCCCATTAATTTCGCATTGTTTCATATAACTATATTATTAATAATAATATATTTAAATATATGGATGTACAATAGAATAATTAAAAATAAATAATAACATTTAGAAGTGATTAAATGTTAAAAATAGTTATAGTCACAGATGGACCTTACGGTAACCGAGCATTCGATAATATAGAAAAAAAATTTAATACAGACTTCATAATGCTTGAAAAGCCAACATCCATGTTTATGGATGATATTGAAATACCTGAAAAAGACATTAAACTAATTGAGAATGCAAATATTCTAATAACCTACACTACTCATCCAGACCTAACCTTAGAACTAGTAGAGAGATTTAGTGATAAAGTTGATTGGATAATTATAGCCGCATGGCAAGGTGAAGGCTTTAAAAACCAGTTAAAATCACATCCAAATGTCACGTGCCCATATATAATGTGTGAACTTGAAGAAAATGGCACACCCATTTTTGATGAGTTCGCATCTCAAATTGGGAAACCCCAAGTTGAATTAAGATTCGAAGAAAATAAACTTAAAGACGTAAAAGTTTTAAAATCTTCCCCCTGCGGATCAACAACATTCGTAGCCGAATATATAAAAGAAAAATATTTGAATAAAAAAATTGATACTGAGAATTTACCAATAGAAGCTGGTTTAAAATTACAACACTACCCCTGCAGAGCAGCTAAAATACGACTTTTCTCAAATGAAGAATGTAAAAAAGAAAAAGCATCAGAGCTTCACCGAGACGCTTTTAAAGAAGCATTAAACTAATTTTTTTTATCCCAATACATCTTTTTTTATTTTCTTTTTAAGGTACTCAACACAAACTTCACCTTCACTATCTAACCTGGACACATCCTCGGGTTTTAAATTCTTTTTATCAAGTTCCTCGAATACGTTAATATTTTTAGTAACTTTAACTCCTTTTTGCTCCAGTATTTTAATAGTGCAATTACTATCACAGCCATTTAAAGTTATAATTGGATATTTTTTGATTAATGTAATAAATACATCTTTATCAGCGGCGGTAGCACCCATACAAATAGATACAATGTTATTATTTTCAGCCACTAAATCTGTTGATGTCACACGAGCCACCAAACCATAAGGACTCATCCCACTGCAAGCAGCTAATGCTACTTTCTTTTTCTCAATCATTCATAATACTTCCCACATAAAAATTTATAAAATCCAATTTCTATTATAAAATACATCCAAATATGTAAATATATAGATAAATATGTTAACATTGATATTTAAAATCTATCCAAAAAAAACAATTAAATAAGTTTAAATTTTAGATTTAACACAAAAAAATGGCAATAGTAAACACAAATACTATATTTTAAAACAAAGAATTCAAATCCTGAGAGGATATAATAACCCATTCACATCAGTATTCAATAAATTATCTTCATAATAAAATTCAAGGCCCCAAATTTTAATTATTACTTTAATTAATTTTCCTACATATCATATTGCCTGTAATATACTTAAAACCACTCAGGAACCGAGAAAAAAAATATTCACCTGTAAACTATCTACACAATAATATTTAGCTATAAATTTTTATATTTTAGACGTGCACTTCAAGTGTAAATTAATACACTTTAAAGGAAAAAAATAGATGTGTAAATCATATACTACTATTAAGGGGTAATGAATCAAACGAAAATTTTTTGATTCAAATGCTTAGAATGATCCATCAGATGTATCTATCTTGATGGGTGGGTAAGGTTTAAAAAAAAATGATATCTCAAATCGTTAAAGAAAAAGTTTTAATTATTTGCTATCACAACTCTGCCAGATCCCAAATGGCTGAAGGACTTCTAAAAACATTATATAATGAATATTATGAAGTTTACAGTGCAGGAAGCGATCCTAGCATTGTAACTCACTATGCCATAAAAGTACTAGCAGAATTAGATGTTGATATATCAAATAATCGATCCAAAAGTCTCAAAGAATTCGAGGGCTTAGAATTTGACTACGTCGTAACCGTATGTGGAGGCTTCGAAGCAGCAGCATGTCCATTTTTCCCAGGAGGGAAAAAATATCTCCACCAATCATTTGAAGACCCCGCAGCAGTTAAAGGAACTGACCAGGATAAAACTGAAGCATTCAGAAGAAGTAGAGATGAAATTAAAGAATGGATTAAAGAAACATTCAGAAAATCATCTGAATATTAAAACTATCCATAAAAATGGGCATTAAAAATTCTGAATAAAATCAAAAAAAAATTTCAATTAAAAAGTGAATTAATATGAGTGAACAAAAATTGAAAAATAAAGATTTAAATTATTATTATAATATAGCTCGGAATTTGCTTGAAGATTTTTATGATTGCAACGGTAAACCTGGCTGGATATGCACACCTGAGAAGTTCGGAGTTACCATGGGTCTAGGTGGTGCAGGACAAGGCCAGACGTTTCAGGCTAATTATGATACTCTCAAACAATATAATTTGAAGACGAGTTTGATTAAAGCAAATCATGATCCAGAAATGTCAATTTCAATATTTGGAAAAGATTTAACCATGCCCGTAATGGGTGCCAGTGTCTCAGGGGTTAAATTAAGTATAAATGATATAATATCAGAGGATGAATTTTACTGGGGACTTATGAAGGGCGCGAGAGATTTCGGATCCATAGGAATGGTGGGAAATACCCCGGCTTGTCCAGATGATTTAGGCGTTACTGTCGCTGGGAGGAATGATGGATGGGGTATACCAATTATTAAGCCCCATTCACAGGAAGAATTAATAAAGCTTTTCCAATTAGCTGGAAAATTAGATGTAATAGCTGTTGGAGTTGATTTAGATGGAGTGGGTTCTCAATTCTGGAATGCTCATGGGAAACCGCTTTACCGGAAAACCGAGAAGGAACTTGAGGAATTAGTGGATTGCACTGAAAAAACAGTGATATTCAAAGGTATTATGACTGTAAACGATGCTGTTAAAGTATTAGATTCCGGTGCAGGTGCCTGCTACGTTTCAAATCATGGGGGCAGACCAATGGATTGTGGTCAAGGCGTGGCAGAGGTCCTCCCCGATATCGCAAAGGAGATCTCAGGTAAAATTCCTATTTTAGCGGATGGAGCTGTAAGAACAGGATTTGATGTATTAAAGGTTCTGGCTCTTGGTGCAGATGTAGCTTTGATTGGCCGTCCTTTAGCAATGATGTCCGTAGCTGGAGGTGATGAAGCGGTGAAATTATACTACGAGTACGTTAAAAATGATTTACTTATTAGCATGATTATGACTGGATGTGATAATCTCCAAGACGTTACTATGGATATTCTTGCCAGATCAAAAAAATGAGTAAAGTTTTATAGAAAATTTCAATTAAAAATTATTATTTAGAATTATTTTTTTTTATTACTTTAATTTACATTAGAATTTTTAATTTAAATTCAAATTATCTTCCTTTATTTAAAATAAATTTTAAGTTCAGAAAAATAATTTAAGAAATAAAATTCAAAATAATAATACTAGAAGTAAAAAAATTTTAAGGAGTTAAAAAAATTATGAAAAAATATCAATGCTCCTCATGTCAATACATATACGACCCCAAAGAAGGAGACCCCGATAACCGAGTACCACCAGGAACAGCCTTCGAAGACCTCCCCGATGATTGGATATGTCCATTATGCGGAGTTCGAAAAGACTTATTCGAAGAAATAGAAGATTAAAAAAATTTTTTTTATTAGTAAAGGGGTGTTTATCAATTAAAGTTAACGAGAAAGCTCCAGTCATAGCCCGCAGTTAAATCGATATAAATGTAGCACCTGAAACAATTTGGAATTTATTAACCGATATTAATAACTGGCCCAAATGGAATCCTAAAGTAAAAAATGTAACTTTCGATGGAAAATTAACCGTCGGAAACAGCTTCAAATGGAAATCAGGACCCGAATCAATCACATCCACTTTTCATGAAATAAATCCACCTAAAGAGTAGTCTGGATAGGTAAAACACTAGGCATTAAAGACATACACGTATAGACATTAAAACCACAAGATAATAAAACAATTGAATATATTCTAGAATTCAATCTTCTAATAACCGTTCCCAGAGACCATCTCTCTTAACAGGCTCACCATGAGCCGGGCAAACCCAATTAAAACTATAACTATCCAGTTTTTTAATAGATTCCATTACAGCATTATCATCCACATTCATAAAAGACGGTGGAGTACTCAACTCTACCTTACTACTTCTCACTAAATCCCCTGCAAAAAGAACATCCTTATAAAGAAGACACACATGACCCGGGGTATGACCAGGAGAAGATATAACCTCAACATGATCAACTCCTTCACTACCATAACTCTTAATATTCTCAGGCTTCTTGGCCCTCATAATAAATGAAAAAAATCTTTTAATACCTGGACGACTAACATCACCATAAATATAAGGTATATCCTCCTTAGAAGCCCAAACAGTTGCTCCAGTCGCCTGCTGAAGCATAGCAGCATTACCAATATGATCAATATCATGATGCGTTAATAAAATATCATTAACATCCATCGGTTTAACACCTAAAGAATCCAACTCACTTAAAATACCTTTACCCTGACCCGGACGTCCACTATCCACCATAATAGTCTCATCACCAGAAATTAAATAAGCATAATTCCCTTTAGTCGAATCCAAAGCATAAACATCATCAATAATTTTCATAATTTTCTACAACCCCCAAATCACATACTTCAAGTTAAAATATTTTTTTTAAGAAAATAATTAAATGAAAATTTAACTTTTAATAATTTATATTAATTACTATTCTAATTAAAATAAGAGAAATATATTAAATTAATAATAAAAAAAATATCATTTTTCAACTATTTTCTCTAATAACTCAATAATTTTAGTATTCTGTTCAATAATAGTATCAAGTTTAATTGTTTGACTAGCAAGAAACCTACCATCAACTTTATCTAACCTAGATATACCAAGAGTTACATAAGCTTTATAAAGTAAATCAGCCAACTCAACATCATTTTTATAATTCAATATCTCTTGAGCATCAAAATCATCTCCAACCACTGCAGCATCTTTTCTTCTCACACCTTTAACTTTCTTTTCAAACTTCGTGCCGCACTTTTCACAATACTCCAATTTCACATCATTATTCAAACCACATTCTCTACACTTACGTTTCATAACAATAAAACCCCACTATTCCATCCCTTTTATATTACATTTTTTTGAAATCCTTAAAAAAAATAAACCTCACTGGCACACCATATTAGTAATTAAACCTATTTTTTAATTCTTTTAACTTAACCATGCTTGTAATACCTTTGTATCAAAATAAAATTCAATTGAACTCCTTACCATTCCACCATGGCTTATTATGACCCATACGCACTCCGGTAATCTCACCAGAATCATCACAAGCGACTTTTTTTGGGGTACTGAATAACCCACGTATAACTATAAACCTCTTAAAAAAAAATAATTTTTTATAATTTTTATTTTTTCTTAATATTTGACATGCGCTTAAATATTTTATCAGAGTCCCAATATTTAATCCAAGAATCAAGCCCCTCTTTACCCTCATATGATTTCATAATATTCTTATGAAGCTTTCCAGCACTATCAACTAGTTTACCATACGATTTATGGGACTTCTCCATTTTAGTAGTCGCAAGCCTTAATAATGATTTAGCCTGATGCATATCCGGCGAATCAATAGACAATAATTCAGAAGAATCATTATAAAATTCCTTATTAAACTGATTAATTTTCTTCCCCAGTACCTCAGCATCCATATCCTTATGTTCACCTTCAAAAGTCAAAATTAAACACCATCCTCATTGTTAAAAAAAAAATTAAATAAAAAAATGTAAATCCTTAAAAACGTTTCTCCAACTCTTTAAAATCCTTATACTTTTCAAGGAGTATTTCATTATCAGGTAAAGGATCCTCCAATAAAAGTTCAAAATAAGGTAAATACGATTTTAAATAGAAATCAACCAAAATATCCTTACCAATACGGACCTTCAAGTTCTGGACAACACGATTAAGAGAAGTATATTCAGTATTATCACGATTACCAGTAGCATAAATAAGTCTAAAAGAATCCTCTAAAACTTCTTTAATTTCCGCTTCAAACTCCGCACAAGATTTATCATCTAAAATATTATAATTAACCACCATTTTTTAAACCTCCACTCTCATGATTAAAATATCTTAAAAAGAAAATGTTTAAAAAATTATTCAAAATACAATTCACTAATTATTTATGCGAATTCAATAGTACTAGGGGGCTTATCACTGACTGATAGCGCCACATGAGTAACCTCAGGGACCTCTGCAGTAATCCGCTGCGAAATCCTCTTAATCATCTCATAAGGTAACTCCGGTACATGAGCAGTCATCGCATCCATTGACTCCACCATCCGCAAAACCACTAAATAACCATAATCCCTTATATCACCCTTAACACCAGTAACCTTACTATCAGTTAAAACCGCGAAATACTGCCATAAAACCTTATCCAAACCTTCACTCTTAACCTCATCCTCCACAATGGCATTCGCTTTACGACAAATACCAATCTTCTCCTTGGTTAAAGCACCAATAACCCGCACAGCTAAACCCGGACCCGGGAACGGTTGCCTATTAACAATCTCCTCCGGTAAACCCAACTCCGAACCTAAAATTCGAACTTCATCCTTATACAATTCCCGTATCGGCTCTACAATCTCCAACACTAAACCATGCGGTAATGCTACATTATGATGAGATTTAATCTTTCCCTGACTCTCAATCCAATCCGGAGCTATAGTCCCCTGCACTAAACACTCCGCACCCAACTCCTCAGCAATCCTCTCAAAAACGTTTATAAATACTTCTCCAATAATCTTCCTTTTATCCTCGGGATCCACTACGCCCTCTAACCGGCTTAAAAATTCACTACTAGCATCAACAATTCTAAGATTTAACCGATCTTTAAATGCTTTCTCAACATAATTCGCTTCACCCTCACGTAAAAGACCATGATCAACAAAAACCGCAAATAAATTATTACCAATAGCACGAGAACTTAACACTGAAGCCACTGAACTATCAACACCCCCACTTAAAGCAATAATTGCTATTTTATCACCAATTTTACTTTTAAGCTCCAAAACAGAATCATTTATAAAAGTAGATGGATCCAACATAACTTTTCTCACCAATATAATTTTTTTTTTAATTAAATAAAATTTAGAGTATTAAATTTGTAATCTAAAATTACTGTTTTTTTTTAATAACTAATTGAGTTTAATTTTTTTTGAATATTATAATTGTAGTAAAAATAATTTTTAAATTTAACTCATAATAATATAATTCTTTTTGAAAGCTTTAAATCTTTAATTAAACTTCTCTTATCAAATTTTTAAATAGCATAAGATAATATAATAGCCACTAGTATTAATATGGATTTATTATTACCGATAATGAGGTTTTCATGATATTAAAATTTAATAATATCCCACCAGAAACAATTTTTATTATAATGGTGTGATTTACGGGTTAGCTTTCCTATTTATTTATACATCCATTTTATGTGGTGCCGATGAAGTTTCACATTTTGATAAACTTACAGTTTAAGTGAAGGATACCTATTCATGTTAATGTTCCTTATATCATACAATTAATTAATATAAAATTCGCATATTCTTAAGTTAATAAAATAATAAGTTAGTAACATCCCGTTAATTTAAAATCAAACACTATTTTATAGATAATTAATATAAATTAATACAAAAAATGAATTTTATTTTTTTTATCTAAAAAAAAATCTATGCAAATAAATCATTTTTCCGGTTAGGATGGCGACGCGTGACTATAAAATTATCATTAAAAACTTACCTACAAAGTTTACTCAAACATCAAACAGATAAAACATCAATACAATTCTTCCGTTATATTTTCGTCGGTGGATTCGCATTCCTAATAGATATTGGATTCTTATACATTTTAACTAATTATTTAGGATATTACTATCTAATATCCGCAGCCATATCATTCACTTTAGGGTTAATAGCAAACTATCTGTTAAGCACTCAGTGGGTATTCAACAAACACAGCTTAAATAACCTAAACTTAGAATTAGTAATATTCACTATAATAGGAATTATCGGTTTAGGATTAAATGAATTATTCATATGGTTCTTCACCGCAGAATTAAATGTATACTATTTAACATCAAAAATCTTCGCTGCAGCAATAATTCTACTCTGGAACTTCGTAGCAAGAAAATATACACTATATAACTAGCACAAAATGGAATTCAATAAATAAATTTATAGATAAACTTTAAAGCTAAGAGCAGGATGAAATGACACAGAAGCAAGCAATTCTCATAGGTGCTGGTCCAGCCGGTTTAACCGCAGCATATGAATTATTATATAAAACCGATATAAAACCTATTATATTCGAAGCAACCAAAGATATAGGTGGCATATCTAAAACAGTTAACTATAAAGGAAACCGTATAGACATTGGAGGACATAGATTCTTCAGTAAATCAGAAAAAATCATGCAATGGTGGTTAAATATCCTACCATTACAAGAAATAACCGTAATTGATGAATATAAATTAAAAAATGAAACACGATTACAAAATATTACACTAAATCCTGAAGAAACAGATAAAATGATGCTTAAACGCAAACGAATCTCTCGAATCTTTTATCTGCGTAAATTCTTCGATTACCCCTTAACATTAAATATTAACTTATTCTCCAATCTAGGGGCTAAAAGAACCATTAAAATCGGGTTAAGTTATCTTAAAACAACTATTAAACCTATAAAAGATGAGAAAACATTGGAAGATTTCTTTATAAACAGATTCGGTGAAGAATTATATCAGACATTCTTCAAAGATTACACGGAAAAAGTGTGGGGAGTACCCTGTCAGCAAATAAAGTCTGATTGGGGCTCCCAAAGAATCAAAGGACTCTCTATAACTCAAGCTGTAAAACATGGATTAAAAAATGTTATAATAAGAAATTCTAATATCAACCAAAAAAATGTGGAAACAAGTTTAATAGGACAATTCATGTACCCTAAATACGGTCCAGGTCAAATGTGGGAAGAAGTTGCAAGATTAATAGAAGAAAATAATGGTGAAATACACAGAGAAAACCGTGTAATAGAATTATTAAGTAAAGATAATGAAATAATTGGAGTTAAAGTCAGAAATGAAAAAACAGGAGAGTTAAAGACTTATAATGCTGATTATTTCATTTCAACTATGCCTGTGAAAGATTTAATAGAATCTTTTAAAGATGATATATCACCTAAAGTTAGAGAAGTGGCAGAAGGATTGGTTTATCGTGATTTTATGACTGTTGGCTTGCTTTTGAAAAAATTGAAGATTAAAAATGAGTCTAAAATCAAAACCTTTAATGATTTAATTCCAGATAACTGGATTTATGTACAAGAAAGAGATGTTAAACTTGGCAGAATTCAGATATTCAATAATTGGAGTCCCTATCTAGTTGAAAATGATGAAAATATTCTACTAGGACTTGAATACTTCGTAAATGAAGGAGATGAGTACTGGACTATGAATGATACGGATTTCATAAATTATGCAATCCAAGAACTCTCACGGATGGATATGATTGATGAAAATGATGTATTAGATGGTTTCATGGTTAGAATGCCGAAAACTTATCCCGCTTACTTTGGGACCTATGATCGATTTGATATTATAAGGAATTTTGTTGATAAATTTGAAAATCTATTTTTAATTGGAAGAAATGGTATGCACCGCTATAATAATATGGATCACTCCATGCTTAGTGCTATGCAGGCGGTGGAGAATATAATCAATAATGTAACTGTTAAGGATAATATTTGGCTGGTTAATGCTGAAGAAGATTATCATGAAGGATAAAACATAATGTAATAGATATAATTTAGATGAAAAAAATTATTCAAATTTTTGAAATATTTAACATAAAAAGTGATTAAAATGATTTTTAGAGGCTTTTAGCGTCAATTAAATTCCTTATGATATTATTTCATATCTACTGTTTTTCTTTTATAGAATAAATTTTGAGACCGTTGATTTTACCTCCCGTTATTTCTTTATATTTAGATAATACAAGTGAATTATTATTTGAATCTCCCCAAACTAGATAATAATCTATATTATATGCTGTTAAATTATTTTCTAATTGAGAATCATTCATAGAACTCCAATTATTCAAAGTTGTAGCAGTACCATAATAATGAGATTTCCAGAGGTAAGTTAAGAACATAGATGCCATATATCCATCATTCGACGCTATGTTTCCATGAATATTATATTGACTGTTTATAGTATTAGCCAGTTCATAAACACCTTCTCCACTGTTAATATCTTGAATTAAAGATGTTGCAGGTATAAATAATAAGGAAATTATGAATAAGCTTAATAAAGCGTATTTCATAGTCCTGGTGAAAAATTGATGGTTAAAAAGTTGCTGGAGTAGATAACCACCCATTAAGATTAACAAGAAATATACTATAAAGAAATATCTGAATTCAACAAAAATAGGGATATAGATTGCAATATATAA
>JACWMK010000125.1 GCA_015661405.1 Methanobacterium sp. | reverse complement strand
AAGATTTATAACTTGTAGTAAATCAACCAGGAGGAATAATCATTTTAATCCTCGGTAAAACGACACACTTTTGGATCGACCGATGATTGCAAAGCTTTAAATAATTATTTTTTTTTAGATTCTGTTCATCATTTTGAATTTGCGAACTTGATTACATGCTCATTTCGGCTTATAATTTACAGTAGGATTAATAAGGAGAGAATAAAAAATGACTTCTGATAAATCAATGGAAAATAAAACGGGTATTGGATCATCACCATACTATATTCTAATAGTATTGGCATTAGGTGTTTTCATGACTGCAATTGATGCATTCATATTCATTCCCGCATTACCAACCATAGTCACAGATTTAAATACATCATATTCAACGGCTGCTTGGGTATTAACTATATTTATGCTCTTTTTCACAGCATTATTACCGCTTTCAGGAAAATTGTCTGATGCATTTGGTCGAAAGAAACTTTACATTACTGGTATTGCCATATTTGTCATAGGTTCACTTGCCGCAAGTACATCATGGAATATTTATTCACTTATAGCTTTCATGGGTATACAGGGAATTGGTGCTGGATTGGTTCTGCCAACTGCACTGGCAGCTATTAATGAAGCTGCACCTAAAGGTCAAAGCGGGAAAATGATGGGTTTATTAGTAGCATTATCCTCAGTTGCTTTGATTATCGGACCGAATTTAGGAGGTTACTTAATCCAGAATTTCGGTTGGAAAACCATATTTTATATTAACATTCCTATAGGCATTCTAGCAATTATAATGGCATTAAAGTTCAAAGAAAGCTACGGGGAAACGACACATCATATTGACATTATTGGATCAGCATTGCTTGTAGGATCAATTGCAACGATATTAATAAGCTTTGTAAGACTGGAAAGTCTACCATTTACTGACATAACGGTATTCCCATTATTTATAGCGTCCATAATAATGTTCATAACATTGATTTTATATGAAAGACGCACCCCGGAGCCTATATTGAATATACCATTACTTAAAAAAGGTAAGGTTCTTTCACTTAACTTAGCAAATTTGTTTTCAAACCTTGCATTATTCACAGCTTTCGTATATGTCCCCATGTACGCCCAATTAGTATTAAAGTTGAATGTACAGGACAGTGGAGTTCTATTGACACCACTTTCTATATCAATGCTCATAATGGCATTAATAGGCGGTGTACTATTGGATAAGTACGGTGCTAAACGGGTTCTATTATTAGGATCACCAATATTGAGTTTGGGACTTTTCATTCTAACATATTATGTGACCGGATCAACGGGTCTTGCGATTACCTTATCAATAATAGGATTAGGTATGGGTCTCACTCTAAGTGCATATCAGCTTCTCATGCTATCTTACATGCCGAAAGGAGAGGAAGCAACCGGTGTTGGAATCCTGAATACTTTCAAGGGTGTAGGAAACACTCTAGGCCCAGTAATAGGTGCATTTTTCTTAGTAAATGTTACTAAAGCCACATTGAGTCAAGCTTTCAGCAACATATTCCTGTTTGGAACAGTAGCGTCAATCATTGCAGTAGCCCTGCTGATATACTTAGCAATAAACGATAGGCCAAGTAAAAATACGGTATCTGATATTTAATAGATTAAGCATCCGATAATACAACATCAACTACTCAAAATACATTAAAAATGTAAAAAAAATGATGAAAATACATAAGAAATTTGTAAGGTAAACCGGTAAATATGAGCAATTGTCTTTAAGGCTTATCAAGAGACGGAAGAGAACCTCGAAAATGTGGAAACCGATTTTATGGTATACTACAAGAAATTCTTTGAAAAAATAGGATTAATAGTCGTTTTGAAAGAAATATCTATAAACTTAAAATAAAAATTTTTTAGGGAGGTAAATAGTTTTATGTTTAATAAAATATTATTGCCTACGGATGGTTCAATACAGGCTGAAAAAGCTGGAGAATACGCTTTAACTAGTGCAGATTCTTTCGGTGCAGATATAATAGTTTTATATGTTGTTGATACTTATTATCTGAACTCTAAATTATCAACATTATGGGTAAACCCATTACCAGAACCTGATTTAACAAGGAAATCAGAAAAAGAATTAAGAGCAGAAGGAAAAAATGCAGTTGAAAGTTTTAAAAATAAATTAGAGGAAACTCAATGCGCGGGAAAGTGTAAAAATGTTAACCTTATTACTATGATTAAAGAAGGTAAACCAGCGGATGTTATACTTGAAACCATAAATGAGGAAGGTGTGGATGCAGTAGTTATGGGCAAATCTAGTAAACATGGAATTGACAAATTTCTATTGGGAAGCACCACTGAGAAAGTTGTGAAGGAATCAAAAATCCCAGTTCACGTAATACCATAAAATATGGAACTATAAAAAGAAATCAAACAATTTAGGATTTTGAGTTAAATATTTATTTTTTTAACACATAATATTACTTATGCAACTTAACGATAGAAAAAACGAAACAACTGTTCATTTACTTTACGTCGGGAAGGATCTTGAGAATTTGAAGGGATTTTTTAAAGCGTTTAAAGAATCCACGATTCTTAATGATATTCGTTTTGCCGGGAATGCTGATGAAGCAATAAAAATGATATTCCAAAGAGATGAATATGGTGACACTCTTATACCCAATATTATAATAACTGATCCTGCCAGTTATAGAACTGAGGTTAGAGTAGGAATTTTAGATCACCTTGCCAAAAGAGCGGATATAAAAAAATGCATACCTACCGTTATTCTAATTCATTTAGCAGAAGAAGTGGAAGAGATTAAAATAAAAAACTGTGATTATCTATTGATTAGTAAACCCAATACAATAAAAGAATATCAAAATTCAGTCAAATTAATAGAACAATTCTGGCTAAACTTTTATCAAAAAGAATAAATCACAGCTTAAAGAATTACATAAGCAACTAAAAACCATAAATAATCGACAGAGAATATTGTTTAATTTTTCAAAATTGCATAATCAAACAAACACCTGATTTTAAAGATTCGCTATTACTCTTTATTTTTTTATTCTTAAAAAAAACAAAAAACCTATTTTTATTCAAAAAATTTTTAATAAAAAAACTTTTATTTAGTATTTTCCTAAAATTCTTTCCATACCTTTTACAATTAGTTCAAGCCCGTCATGAAACTTTATATAGTCTTCCAGACTTTCCACAATCACAGGGTTACCTTTTTTAAATTCCTTCATGGATTCAAGATCCTTTTCCCAAGGCTTAACCCATTTACCCGTAAAAATTCCAATATACTTTTTAACGTCTTTAGTCCTTAAAACCTCTTTTTCATTTAACATTTTATCTATAAAT
>JACWMK010000008.1 GCA_015661405.1 Methanobacterium sp. | reverse complement strand
ATTATCATTATTCAATATTAAAAAAAAATAGTATAAAATTTTTTATAAACTTCTACTCTATCCTATTTTTATTTATTATCCATTTATTAGTAAGTCATCATTATTTTTTTTTTTTAGAAGTTGATTATTCATAGAATTATATAAAAAAAATGTTTTTAGAGTTTAATCTAACGGGGAATAGTAAATATATTATTATAATTATAATTTAGATATTATATTATTATAATTATAATTCAGTTATTATATTATTATGGAGTGATTTTAAATGGATATTTTAGCAGTAATACCTGCGAGAGGTGGAAGTAAAGGAATTATTAGAAAAAATCTTAGATTACTTAATCTGAAACCTTTAATTTATTATCAAATTATTAATTCACTTGAAAGTGAATTTATCACTGATGTAGTGGTTACTTCGGATGATGATGTTATTTTAGATTATTCCAGTAATTTTCCGGTTAGTTTAAGAAGAAGGCAGGATAGTTTTGCTGGGGATAATGTTACTTTGGATCCGGTGGTTAATGATGCTACAGTTTATATGGAATTAGAGAATGGTAAAAAGTATGATGTAGTGGTAACTCTTCAACCTACTTCACCATTATTATCATTTAAAACATTGGATAATGCTATTAAAAAATTTATAGATGAAGATTTGGATACATTAATACCAGTGGTGGATGCTACGCATCTTCATTGGAAAGAAGAGGGTAACACTTTAATTCCGGATTATAGTGAGAGATTGAATAGGCAGTGGCTTCCACATAAATTTAAAGAAACTGGCGCTTTTTTAATTAGTAAAAGAAATTTTGTAAGTGCGGAATCAAGATTTGGAGAGAAATTAAATATTTATGTTTTAAATGATTTAGAGGGATTGGATATTGATATGGATGTGGATTTTTTAATGGCTGAAGCAGCTTTAAAAAGATTGAAAATTACTTTAGTGGTTAATGGAAATAAAAATGTGGGTATGGGTCATATATATCGTTCTTTAACTTTAGCTGATGGATTTTTGGGTCATGAAATAAAATTTGTTACTTTAGATAGTGATCCAGCTTCAATAGAATTAATTAAAAGTAGAGGATATTCTGTTATAGAATCTGATAAAGCATCAATATTGAGTGAATTGGATTCATCTATAATAATAAATGATATATTAGATACTGATGTGGATTACATGAGGAAATTAAAAGATTCCGGTAGATTTGTAGTTAATTTTGAAGATTTAGGGGATGGATCGAAGTTTGCTGATCTGGTTTTCAATGCATTGTATGCTAGAACTAATCCTAAATCGAATGAAAGGTTTGGTTATGCATATGAATGTTTGAATGAACAATTCTTTTTATATTCTCCTATAATATTTAAGGAGTCACCTGAAACGTTATTAGTTACTTTTGGTGGTGTTGATACAAATAATTTAACATTAAAGATTCTTGATATCGCAACTAAAATATTTGAGGAAACTACTATAAATAAAATATTAATTATTTTAGGTGATGGTTATTCTCATGAAATAAATGTGGATGATATTAATCAGAAATTCGAATCAACGGTTGAAATATGTTTTAAAGTTAAAAACATGCCTTTATTGATGAGGGATGCTGATATTGCCATAACTAGTAATGGTAGAACTATTTATGAATTAGCTTTTATGGGTATTCCCACCATTAGTATTGCTCAAAATGATCGGGAAACTTTACATGTATTTGCACGTTATAAAAAAGGAGTGGAATATTTAGGTATATCCTGTACTGTAACTAGTGATGATATATATCAATCTGTTAAGGAATTAGTAGTTAATAATGATTTAAGATTAAAGATGCATCTTAAACAAAAAGAAGCTTCAATTGTATTAAGGAATGGATTGAATAATATAAAGGATGAGATTACTTCAGAATATTGGAAGTGGAAGCATGAATATAAAGAAATTTAAATCTTTTGAATTGAATGATTTTAATAGGCCTTATATAATTTCGGAAGTGGGAGTGAATCATGAGGGAAGTTTGGATAAGGCTAAACAGATGATTGAAGAGATATCTAAAGCGGGTGGTGATGCTGTAAAATTTCAGGCTTATAAGGCGGATACTTTGGCTTCTAAGTATTCACCAGCTTATTGGGATACTGAAAAAGAAAAAACGGAATCACAATATGAATTATTTAAAAAGTATGATAAATTCCAGAAAGAGGATTTTATAGAATTAGCGGATTATGCTAACTATTACAATATTGATTTTTTAGTTACACCATTTGATGTGGAGAGTGTTGATTTTTTAGATCCTTTAATCCCGGCTTATAAAATAGCTTCAGCTGATATAACTAATAAACCATTTCTGGAATATATAGCTAAAAAAAAGAAACCTATACTATTATCTACGGGAGCTTCCAGTATATCTGAGATTTGGCGGGCTGTGGAATGGATTGAAAGTATGGGTAATACTGATATAATATTACTTCATTGTGTTTTGAATTATCCTACAGCTTATGAGGATGTTAACTTGGGTATGATTGAGCATATGAAAAGAATTTTCTCAGATAATATTATAGGTTATTCTGATCACTCATTAACGGATAATATGAATGATGTTTTGGTTACAGCATGGCATTTTGGTGCAGTAATTCTTGAAAAGCATTACACGTGGAATAAAAATTTACCAGGTAATGATCATTATCATGCTATGGATTATAATGATTTAAAAATGCTGGTTGATAAATTTAATTTTAATAAAAAGATTTACGGAAATTTTCATAAGGGATATTTGGAGAGTGAAGTTAATTCGCGTAGGTATGCTCGGAGAAGTTTGGTTGCTAGTAAGGCTATTGAGACTGGAAAAATAATTGAAGGCTCTGATATAACTTGTAAGAGGCCAGGTACTGGTATTCCACCTTGGATGATTGATAATGTTATTGGTGGAGTAGCTTTAGATGAAATTAAGGAGGATGAAGTGTTAAAGTTTAATAAAATAAAGTTTTCTAATTAAATATATATAAATTTTAGATGGGGATTCGGAATTTTTAGTTTTATATTTCTTTTACATTCTTTTTTTTTAATTTTATGATTTTATGGGTTTCTTTTTACAAGTTTCTGATTTATATTAAAATTTTTTTTTAGATTATACCCTGTTTTAAGGTTATTTATGTTTTTTTATTTTCTATTATTTATTTTTTTGCTGAGTTCGGGTTTTATTAGGGTGTAAATGGGGTGTAAATCTGGAAAAACTTTAAAGTGATTTTTAGATTATATCTTAATGTGTAAATCAGTTTTCAACTTATTTAGTAATTTTAAAAAAAGTAAATTATAAATTGAAGGTTTAATTGGAATTTTTATCTTCTTTCTCACCTTTAGTGGGAATGATTTAAAAAAAAATATGGTAGTAAAGGTATAAAAAATATTTTATTTTTAGATTGTGATATAAAATGTCTGTTAACAAATTTAATTATAAAGCACTGTTTATTGTAAGTAATACAGCTCAAATTGAAATGCTTAAACGTATTATAATGTATTTGGAGGATTTTAATATTAAATTTGTGAATACTGAAATATTCTCTATATTACCGGAAATGGAGGATTACTTAGGGAAGTATAAATTAGATTATGTTAACATGGATAATTGGAGTATGAAAAGTGTTCAAAAGATTTTAAGTAGTGAGAATCCGGATATTATAGTTACGGGTCATGATCAAAGTCCGATGGATATATTATTTATTAAAACAGCTAATGAACAGGGTTTACCCTCGTTAACGGTTCAGGATGGTTTGTTGGCAGCGGTTCGATTTGTGAATGAAACCGTTAATAATAAAGTTGAATATTTTTATAAAATGACTTTACGATTATGTAAACTATTTTTTAACCCGTATCGTCCATTTAAATATAAAATCAGTCGTTTAAGATTTGAATTCAAGTATGGTCGAGATTATAGTTACACTTATGGACGGGGTGAATCAACTAAAATAGCATTGTTTGGGGATAATACACGGAACATGTTAATTAGTGAAGGTGTCCCAGCGGAGAAGTTAGTGGTTACGGGTAGTAGTAAATTTGATGATTTAATTGAATTTAAGGATCCCATCAAGAAGAGGATGTTAAAGGAGAAGTATGGGGTTCCAGTTGAGAAGAAGGTGGTTCTAGTTTTAACATCTTGGTTTGTTGAAGCTGGTATTTGGACTGCGGAGGATAGACGTTTTTTTGTCACGGAGATTGCTAAAGCGTGTAGTGATTTAATGGATGTTCAATTGGTATTTAAGCTTCACGCGCCGCATGAGAATGAGGAGAATTATCATGAAATATTAAAGGATTATCCAATTTCACCGTTAATATTTAATAGTGAATCTTTACATGAACTTATTTGCATCAGTGATGTAGTGGTTAGTGTTTCCAGTACAGCTGCTTTGGAGGCTATGGCCTTGAATAAACCCGTGTTGATTGTGAATATGGATAATGGTTCTAAAATTTTTAAGGATAGTGGAGCTTTATTTATTGAGAAAACTGATCCATTTGAATCAGCGTTAGAGAAATTATTATATCATACTAATGATATTGTTGATTTGGATAAGGCGCATGAGTTTGTGTTTGATCAGGCTTATAAGATTGATGGTAATGCTAGTGGGAGAATATCTGATTTAATTAGGAGTATGGTTTCGAAATAAATTTATTATATAGATAATTTCATTTTTCACTGAGTACATATAATATAAATAATTCAAGTGAGGATTTAGATATAATGTTAACTGATAAAACTATTTTAATTACGGGTGGAACTGGTTCTTTTGGTAATAAATTTACTAGAAGAGTTTTAAATGAATTTAATCCTAAGAAGATAATCATTTACAGTCGGGATGAGTATAAGCAGTATGTTATGCAGCAGAAGTTTAAAGATTATAGTAAGAAACTCCGTTTTTTCCTAGGTGATGTACGTGATGAGGGTAGATTATACCGGGCTTTTGATGGTGTGGATATTGTAATTCACGCAGCTGCGATTAAACAGGTTCCCGCGGCGGAGTATAATCCTATTGAAGCGGTTAAAACTAATATTAATGGTGCTGAGAATATTATTAACGCCGCGATTGATAAAGGTGTGGAGAAGATTATCGCACTTAGTACTGATAAGGCGGTTAATCCAGTTAATCTTTATGGAGCGACGAAACTGGTTAGTGATAAATTATTTGTCGCGGGTAACGCGTATGTGGGTGATAAGGATACATTGTTTAGTGTGGTTCGTTATGGTAATGTAGCGGGTAGTCGTGGATCGATTATACCGTTTTTTAAATCATTAATTAAGGATGGAGAAGTTAATGTTCCCATTACTGATTGTAGAATGACTCGTTTTTGGATTACACTTGATGATGCAGTTGACTTGGTTCTTAAAGCGATAGATGAGGCTAAAGGTGGAGAGTTATATGTTAAGAAGTGTCCTAGTTTTAAGATTACGGATTTAGCTAAGGCTTTGAAATCTGATTGTAATTTTGATAATATTGGCATTAGACCAGGGGAGAAGCTTCATGAAGTGATGATTACCGAGGAGGATTCACGAACTACAGTGGAGTATGATGATCATTACATTATTTACCCGGATTTGGATTGGTGGACTAAAATTGATAATAAACCGGGTGGATGTAATGTTGAGGATAGATTCCGTTATTCAAGTGATACAAATAATGAATGGCTTTCACAAGAGGATCTTAAAAATTTACTTGATGAGATTGATATCGTCTATTAAGGAGGATTTTTATTTATTAAGTTTTTACCTTATGGTCGGCAGTTTATTGATGAAATGGACATTAATAGTGTAGTTAATGTTTTAAAATCAGATTATATTACACAGGGACCTCGGATAAGTGAGTTTGAGGAGAGTTTAGCAGAGTATTGTGATAGTAAGTATGCTGTTTGTTTTAATTCAGGTACTTCAGCATTGCACGCCTCTTATTATGCACTGGGTATTAGAGGGGGTGATGAGGTAATTACTTCTCCTATTACTTTTGTAGCGACAAGTAATGCTGCGTTATATTTAGATGCACATCCGGTTTTCACGGATGTGGAGAAAAGTACGGGTAATATGGATGTATCTTTAGTGGAAGAGAAGATAACAAGTAAAACTAAACTGATTGTTCCCGTGCATTATAGTGGTAATCCCGTGGATCTTAAAAATTTATCAGAGATTGCAGTGGATCATAATTTATGTATGGTTGAGGATGCAGCGCATGCATTAGGTGCAAGTTATGATGGTAAATTTATTGGTAATTCTGGTTATAGTGAGATGAGTATATTCAGTTTTCATCCAGTGAAGCATATTACTACGGGTGAGGGTGGAATGGTTTTAACGGATAATAAGGATTATTATGATAAATTAGTTATGTTCCGGTCGCATGGTGTGACTAAAGATAATTTACAGGGTGAACCGGATGGTGATTGGTATTATGAAATGCAATTATTGGGTTTTAATTACCGGATTACTGATATTCAAGCGGCTTTAGGGTTAAGTCAATTATTGAAGCTTCCCAGTTTTGTGGAGCGCAGACGTAGTATTGCGGAAAGGTATGATACTGCTTTTAAGGGTAATGAATTCTTTAAAACCATACCTCGGAGTAGTTATGGATTATCATCTTATCATTTGTATCCTATTTTAATTAATAGTGAGTATCGGGATAGGAAACGGGAGATTTTCAGTAAGTTACGTTTGGAAGGGTTGGGTGTGCAGGTTCATTATATTCCAGTGTATTTGCAGCCTTATTATCAAAATTTAGGTTACCGGCGGGGTTCTTGTCCGGTAGCTGAGGATTTTTATCAATGTGAGATTAGTATTCCCATGTACCCGGCTTTGAGTGATAGTGATGTGGATTATGTGATTAGTAAAGTGTTTAAGGTATTCCATAATTTATAAAAAAAAAGTGAATTTATTATGATGAAGATTGGGGCGATTATTCAAGCTAGATCAACTTCAACCCGATTGCCGGGTAAGGTTTTAAAATATTTACCCTTTGATGGTGGGGTTACTGTTTTAGGGCAGGTTATTCGTAGATGTAAGCAATCTGAATTACTTAACACGGTTATTGTAGCTACTACGGTGGATAGTGTTGATGATAGTATAGTTGATATTGCAGTGGGGGAGAATGTTAATTGGTTTAGGGGTAGTAGGGATAATGTTTTAGAGCGTTATTATCAGGCGGCTGAAGAGTATGATTTAGATGTGATTGTACGGGTTACTAGTGATTGTCCTTGTATTGACCCGGGTATCCTAGATGAGGTTATTAGTAATCATTTAATGGTTGAGGCTGATTACACTAGTAATAGTTTGATTCGAAGTTTCCCACATGGATTGGATGTGGAAGTATTTAATTTTAATAGTTTAGAAAAAACTCATCATAATGCGTCACTTGATTTTGAAAAGGAGCATGTTACACCATTTATATATAAGAGTAAACCAGAATATTTTAAATTAAATATATTTCAAGCGATTGAGGAGTTTAAGGCACCGGATATACGAATTACTTTAGATACAGTGGAGGATTACGCGTTATTGTGTACGGTTTTTGATTACTTGTATCCAGTAAATAATTTTTTTAATGTATTGGATATTATAACTCTTTTTAAACAGAAACCATGGTTAAAATTGATTAATGGGAATATAATGCAGAAAAGGTTTGACATGACTGTTGAAGAGGAGATACAGTTGGCGATGGAATTTTGTGAGTTACAGGAGTTAAATCTGGTTAGTAAATATTTAGATTCATTATTAAAATAAAGGGATTATTGGTTATATTATGGTGGAGACTTTAATTATAAGGGTGGATGCGTGTTTTGATATTGGTATGGGTCATTTTATGCGTTGTCTAGCTTTAGCGCAGGCTTGGCTAAGGGATGGTGGTAAAGTTATTTATGCTATGAGTGATGCTGATCATTTAAGGCAACGCCTGGAAGAGTTGGATATAGGTTATTTAGACATCTCCTCTGCACCGGGCTGTTTGGATGATGCAGGTGAATTAATTAATTATAGTAAAAAATTTAATGCATCATGGATTATATTGGATGGTTATCATTTTAAAACTGATTATCAAATATTTATTAAGGATTATGATTTTAATTTATTAGTTATTGATGATGATGGTAAATTAGATTTTTACTGTGCTGATATTATTTTAAATCAGAATCTTCACGCTTCACCTAATCTTTATAGTAATAGAATGGATTACACAGAATTATTATTGGGTAATAAATATGTTTTACTTAGAGAGGAGTTCTTGGAGTGGAGGGATTGGAATCGAGAGGTTAAACCGGTTATTAATCATTTACTTGTTACATTGGGTGGTAGTGATAAAAATAATTACTCATTAAAGATTATCCGAGCATTGGAGAGATTATCTTCATTGGAATTAGAGATTAATGTTTTAGTTGGTGTTAGTAATCCGCATATTAATGTTTTAAAGGAATTTATAATGGGTAGTGATTTGGATATAACTATATTAGAGAATGTACGTGATATGCCGGGTATTATGGCTTGGGCTGATTTAGCATTTACAGGTGGAGGCACTACGGTTTGGGAGATGGCTTTTATGGGTCTTCCCACTATTGTAGGTGCAACTTCACCCGTGGAAGAATTATTAATTAAAGGTTTAAATAAATGTAATTTATTCTTGAATGTAGGTAGAATTAGTGAGGTTACTGTAAGTGAATTAACACTGGTTTTAAGTGATGTTATGGGTAACCGGGAATTACGCTGTTTTATGAGTAATCAGGGTAAAAATTTGGTTGATGGTTACGGTGTTGATCGAGTAATTAATTGTATGAAAAAAAAATAATTAAATTTTTTTAGATTAATAAAATTATAAGGGAGAAATTTTTTTATGATGAATTATGAGAGTGTGAAGGGTAAGAATGTGATGGTAACTGGTGCCGCTGGTGTTATTGGAAAGGAATTATTAAATATTTTAATTAGTAAGGATGCGAATGTGTTATCCGTGGATAGATTACCTTTACCAGAGGGGGATTATGGTAAGGTTAAGCATATTATGATGGATTTAGCGGTTGATAGTTATGATGAGTTAATTGAATTTAAACCGGAGGTTATTATTCATTTAGCTGCGGCTTTTGAAAGATCGGGTGAGTCACCAGATTTTTGGGGTACGAATTGGCATGATAATAACCTGGTTAGTCATAGATTAGTGGATTTTATTAAGCAGTTACCCAGTTTAGAGGTATTTGTTTTTGCATCTAGTTATTTACTTTATAATCCATCACTTTATTTATCGAATACTCAACGGGATGGTGTCACTTATCTCCGGGAGGATGATGTGATTATTCCCCGTAATTTATGTGGTGCTAGTAAGTTTTACACGGAACGGGAAATTGAATTTGTACGGAAGGTAGTTAAACCAGAGTTAAGACAGGTTAATGCGAGAATTTACCGGGTTTATGGTCGCGGCTCCAAGGATGTTATTTCCCGGTGGATTCGTAATGGATTAGCTAATGAAAATATTGAAACGTATAATAAGGATAATCAGTTTGATTATATATTTGCAGGGGATGTGGCGGAAGGTTTACTAGTACTAGCTGAAAATGGTAATGCGATGGGTAATGTTAATTTAGGTTCGGGCGTGGCGAGGAGTGTGAATGATGTCCTTAATATTTTATTGGATCTGAATATTTTAGATGAATCATTGATTATTGATAAAGGTGTTACTGAAGATTTTGAAGCTAGTTGCGCGGATTTAACACGTTTGAAGAGTTTAACAGGTTGGGTTCCACCTACGGATCTTAAAACTGGTATTAAAAAGATTATAGATTATGAACGAGGAATTTGATATTTATGAATATATTAGTTACTAGTGCTTCTCGTAAAGTAGGTTTAATTAAGGCTTTTCAAAAAGCGTTAAAACTCCATGATGGGGGTAGTGTGATGGCGGCGGATGTTAATCCGCTTTCACCAGCTTTTTATGTAGCGGATGATTACATTATTGTTCCTCGTAGTGATAATCCAGTGTTTATAGATTCTTTACTGGATACTTGTAAGCGTTTACAGGTTAAACTTTTAATTCCTACTCGGGATGAGGAATTGATTTTATTTGCAGTTCATAAAGAAAAATTTACGGATAATGGTATTGTAGTGATGGTTTCAGATCCTGATGCGATACGGATTTGTCAGGATAAAGAGTTATTCACCGAATTTTGCCAGAGTAATAATTTCAGGATACCTTGTACTTATCATAATTTGGATGATTTGGAGGAGAAGGATTTTCCTTTGTTTGTTAAACCTAAACATGGTAAGGGTGGTATGGGAACGTTTAAAGTTAATAATTTGAATGAATTTAAGTTGATTAACCATTTTGTGGTTGAGCCGATTATTCAGGAGTTTATTGATGCTCCGGAGTATACGGTTGATCTATTCGCTGATTTTAATGGTAAAGTTATAACCGCGGTGCCTCGTGAACGGATTAGCGTGTGGGGTGGTGAATCTTTTACTACTAAAACATTTAATAATCCTGTGATTATTAGGGAAGCGGTTAGGTTAGCGGAGAAGTTGAATTTAGTTGGTCATAATACTATTCAATGCTTCTTAGATGAGGGTATTGTTAAGTTTATTGAGGTTAATCCTCGTTTTGGTGGTGCTGCTAGTTTAAGTTTTGCAGCGGGTGCATCTTCACCAATTAATTTAATTAAAATTGTTAAGGGTGAAATTTTAACTCCACAGTTAGGTGATTTTAAGGATGGTTTTATTGCACTTAGATATGTGGAAGACTTGTTTATCAGTGAGGATAGTATTAAAAAATAAAAATTAGGATTTAAGGTTATTATTATGAAGAGTGTTATATTTGATTTAGATAATACCCTATACTGTGAACGGGATTACGTGATGAGTGGTTTTAAATATGTTGCTTCATATTTAAGCACTAAATATAATCTAGATGAAACATTAATTTTTAATCGGATGAATACTATTTTAGAGGAGCATGGTCGGGGTAGTGTTTTCGACTTGTTACTTAAGGAATTTGATTTATATTCACCAGTAAATTTACATTTATGTGTTTATCTTTACCGAAGTCATAAACCGGATATAAAGATTTATAATAGTGTATTACATGTTCTTCATTGTTTAAGAGAGTTGAATCTTCAATTAGGTATTATTACGGATGGTCGGGCTTCGGTTCAGAAGAATAAAGTAACTGCATTAAAGTTAGAGGATTATTTTGATATTATTATTTACACGGATAAGTTGGGTGAAGAGAATTGGAAACCATCCCTTATCCCGTATCAAGTAGCTTTAGAATTATTAAACACTAAACCTGGGGAAGCTGTTTATATTGGAGATGATCCTTATAAAGATTTTAGTGCACCTAAAGCATTGGGTATGATGACTATACAATATAAATGTGGTGTATTGGAGAGTTACTGGGCGGATAAAGGTTTTAAGAGTACAGATGCAGATTTTATTGTTGATGATTTGATGAGTATAATTGGTATTATTGAGGAGCGTTAATTAGTTATGAATTCGTTTATTGAGATAGGGGATCGGAGAATTGGGGATGGTTATCCAACTTTTATTATAGCGGAGCTTTCAGCTAATCATTTGAATAGTTTTGATATTGCAGTTGATACTATACATGCTATGAAGGAATGTGGCGCGGATGCTGTGAAGTTTCAAACGTATACACCGGATACTATTACGATTGATAGTAGTAATGATTATTTCCAGATTAAGCAGGGTACTATTTGGGATGGAACTAATCTTTATGAATTGTATAAGGATGCATTTATGCCTTGGGATTGGCAACCTAAACTTAAAACTATTGCAGAGGATTTGGGTCTTATAATGTTTAGTTCACCTTTCGATAAAACTAGTGTGGATTTCCTGGAGAGTATGGATGTACCCGCCTATAAAATAGCTTCTTTTGAAATAACTGATATACCGTTAATTGAATACGTGGCTAGTAAGGGTAAACCTGTAATTATATCTACGGGTATAGCTGAACTTTGTGATATTGAGCTTGCCGTTAAAACATGTAATAGGGTGGGTAATAATCAGATTGCATTTTTAAAGTGCACTTCCTCGTATCCTGCACCGTTTGAGGAGATTAATCTTAAAGTTATTCCTCATTTAAATGAAACTTTTAATCAGGTGGTGGGTTTGTCAGATCACACGTTGGGTAATAGTGTAGCGGTGGCTAGTATTGCATTGGGTGCGAATATTATAGAGAAGCATTTTATTTTGGATAGGAGTATGGGCGGGCCTGATAGTGAATTTTCAATGGAACCTGGTGAATTTAAAGTTATGGTGGATTCGGTGCGTGAAGTTGAGAAAGCATTGGGTAAGGTTACGTATGAATTAACTGAGAAGGCAGCTATTAGTAGGGATTTCAAGCGTTCATTATTTGTGGTGGAGGATGTTAAGCAGGGTGAATTATTTACCATGGATAATGTTAAATCTATTAGACCTGGTTTTGGCTTGCATCCTAAATATCTTAATTGTATTCTTGGTAGAACCGTTAAGCAGACTATTACTCGGGGAACTCCCTTATCGTGGGATTTAATTTAAAAAAAAACTGTAAGTATATAATAAATGATAATATAATCTTATATTTTTCTATTTTCTAACGATTAATACTCTCTTGGAATCTTCTTTTTTATTCAGAAATATATTCCTTAATAATACTAATTCTCTTCTCTCTACTCCACCTAGGATTAATAGGAGGATGAGGTAGATGATAGTGGCGAGTATTATAGTTACTAGAATATTTAGGATACCCGTGGGGTGGAGTGAAATAATTAGTAGGGACATTACTATTGACGCGATTATACTTTTAAATATGAAGATTAAGTTAAAGTCAATGGGGAATATTTTACTAGAGTAATTAACGGTTAGTATGAATGCTAATGCGTAAGCGGTTAAGGTGGTGGCTGCTGCTCCTAGGATTCCGAAATGGGGTACTATAATTATATTTAATCCTAAATTTATTAATGCTGCAATTATCCAAATGGAACCCATTATCTTAGTTTTCTTTTCTAAAATAATCACATTACTTATTATAGCGTAGAAACCAAATAATAATCCACTTACCGCTACAAATGGTGTAATTAAATATCCATGTAATGCTATTGCCTGGGTGGTTAGTATCATTAGGATTGGTTTACTGAGTATGGTTAAGGCGAATGCTGTGGGTATTGCTACAAGTAGGAAGTACTTCAAGGAATATTTTAAGTATAATAATACTTTTTCAATATCATTATCTTCATAGTATTTAGGTAGTAATGATGGTAGTAGTATACTGAAGGGAGTTAGGATTAGAATTATAATATAACCGAGCGTGTATCCTGGGTAATAGTATCCTACGAATGCTGTCCCTAGGTATATACCGATTACGAAACGGTCACTGGAGTCTACAATCCAGGAGGATAGGTTTCCGGGAATGGTGGGTAATCCGAATGATAAGTATTCACGTAAATTCTTGAATTCTGGTAATTTAAAGCCAATATCTAAGTATATGAAGGTAATCATTACTAGAAAAGCGATTAAATATGCTATTAGTAATCCTAAAGCGGTGATGTTTATTCCGTAACCTTTTATTGCGAAGTATGATGGAATTAGGACACCTAAGTAATTTAACATAATTAAAAATACTGAATAACGTTTCATTTGTTGAAATGTTCTAAAATAGTTTAGTAATAATGTATTCAAGCATGCTAAGAAAACTATTACGGATAATAAATGAACTATATTAATATTACCACTGAAGAGATAGAATGCTATGTTTTTACTGAATAGGAACATAACAGTGGATATGATTATGGTTGAAGCTAATATGAGAAGAGTTATAGAATAGAAACCTTCTCGTATTTTATTTTTACTTGTCTCTACGGATAAGAATCGAACCATAGTGTAAGGTAATCCTAATGTAGCGAAGCTGGGTATTAAATTTATGAAAGTGTTAATTTGCACCCAAATACCATAATTATCAATAGAAAAGCTTTTAGACATAATGGGTAGCAAAATCAGGGAGCTTAAAGCCACGAGAATATTAGCTATTCCCACCATGCCTATTCTCTGCACGAATAATTTATATTCCTTCAAAAGATATTCACCATAAAAATAATTTAATCTAATTATAATAAGAGTCTATTTATATCTCAAGTAATATATAAAGAAAAAAAAATTTTTTTTTATAAATTCAAAAAAAATTTTAATTTTTATTAGAAAAAAAAAAGAATTAGAATTAAATCAATTTATTTCCAAAAAAAAAATTTTTAGAGTAAAAAAATTATTATTATTATTATTATTTTTTTTATACTCTAATATTTCCTTATTTTAGCAGCAACTACTCCACCCATCATCATTAATGTTGATAGTGCGAATGGTATTAATGGACCGCCTGTATTTTGCATGGGAACTGTATTATTAGTGTTATTTTGAGTACTGAAATTTGTTGTTACATTATCGCTTGCAGGGTCTGTATTATTGATTTGATCTGAAACTATTATAGGATCATTTTGATTATTAACACTGGAATTAGATGTATCAAGCAATGCTTCTGAATTATGAGTTATTACAGTTGAATTAGTATCCTGTTGTAAGTTGGATAAGCCGTTACCACCTTCTGCATTGGCAAGCATATAAACCGGTAAAATACCAGTACTACCATTGCCAAATATTGGATTACTTATAATTGGATCTGTAATTACTGGATCAGTTGAGTTACTATAAGTAGAATTAATTAGGTCTCCTGTGGTTGGGTCTATTAGGTCTCCAGTGGTTGGGTCTATTAAGTCACCAGTGGTTGGGTCTATTAAGTCACCTGTGGTAGGGTCAATTAGGTCTCCAGTTGTAGGATCTATTAAGTCACCAGTGGTTGGATCTATTAGGTCTCCAGTGGTTGGGTCGGTGGTGGTAGTAACTGTTCCTGTGCCTCCGTTTGTAGGATCAGTTGTTCCGTTACATGTTGATGAATCATTGGTTATGTTACCGGGTTCAGTATTAGTTGAATTATCAGTTATTATTGAACTACTGTTGTCGATGGTTCCGGGGTTGTCAGCTGCAGCTGAACCTACTATTGATAATGTGTAGGCTAGTATCGCAATTATTAAGATTACTTGTTTTCGCAATTTTTCCACCTCCGTATTAATTATTATATATTAAATTTGAAAGTTAGTATTATATATATTCTTATAATTATTTAATACTTTATTTACTTTTTGGTTAATTAGTAATATTTGCAATTATCCAGATGTATCCATTATTTTTAGTTTTCTTTTCTAAAATAATCACATTACTAAATAAAAAAATAATTTAGATTTTATTTTAATTATAATGAAATTCTGGTATAATTTGGGAGTAACTCTTTATAAAATTGAATAATATAAATTTATTTTAATAATGTTGATACCTACAAAAATTTGTGAGTGAACCTATCAGAAAGATATTTTTTAATGATTCGATCACATAATGATCCTAAAAAAAAACATTTAAATTTGAGGAAAATGTTCAAATAATTATATTTTTTTGGTAAGAGAAAATGGCCCGAAATTAATTATAAAAAAAAACTTTTTTTTTAATTTACAAACTATTTAGAACTGTGATAACTAATGCCTATTAATGATTTTAATGGTAAAGCACTGATTATTGTGAGTAGTACAGCTCAAATTGAAATGTTTAGGCTTATTGTAGATTATCTTGATGATTATAGTATTAAATTTGTTAATACTGAAATATTTTTCATGCTTCCGGAAATGGAATATTGTTTTAGGAGGTATGGATTGGATTTTATGAGTATTGATAATTGGAGTATGGAGATTGTCTATGAAATTTTAAGGAGTGAGAATCCGGATATTATAGTTACGGGTCATGATCAAAATCCTATGGATATATTATTTATTAAAGCTTGTAATGAATTAGGTTTACCTTCTTTGACGGTTCAGGATGGTTTGCTTGCGGCTTCTAGAACTATTAATGAATCTTTTTTTTATAAGTTAGAATATATATTTATTCCTTTTAGAGTATTGAAACTTATTTTTAATCCTAATCGTTCATTTAAATATAAAATTAATCGTTTATGGTTTGAATATAAATATGGGGGAGATTATTCTTTTGTTTATGGGCATGGTGATTCATCTAAAATAGCATTGTTTGGGGATACTGTTAAAAACATGTTAATTAGTGAAGGTGTTTCATCTGAAAGGTTGGAGGTTACTGGTAACTCTAAATTTGATAATTTAATTCAATTTAAGGATCCGTTAAAGAAGGATTTTTTAAAGGAAAAGTTTGAGATACCGTCAGATAAGAAGGTGATTCTAGTTTTAACGCAATGGTTTGTTGAGGCTGGGCTTTGGAGTAAGAAGGATAGGGAGTATTTTATTGTTGAGATTGCTAAGGCATGCGTTAATTTGAAGGATGTTCAGTTAGTTATTAAACTTCACCCGCCTTATGAGAAGGAAGCTGATTATCGTGAAATATTAAAAGATTTACCTATTTCACCATTAATATATAATTTCCAGTCTTTACATGAAATTATTTGTATTAGTGATGTTGTGGTGAGTGTTTCTAGTACAGCTGCTTTGGAAGCGATGGCGTTGAATAAACCTTTATTAATTATTAATATGGATCATGGTTCTAAGCTTTTTAAAGATGGTGGAGTTTTATTTATTGAGAAGCAGGATCAGATTTTAAATGCTTTAGAGAAATTATTGTATCATCCCCATGAGTTTGTTAATGAGGATAAAATGCGTCAGTTTGTGTTTAATCAGGCTTATATTATTGATGGTAATGCCTCTAAGAGAATATCAGATTTAATACGAGAAATGGTTCATGATAATAGATTAGTTTATTCTGGTATTCCCTCTGAGTTGAATAGTATACATGTTGATGGATTTCCTTTGAGTTTTCATAGGATTATATTTAATTTAAAAAAAATTTTTAAGGAAAATTGGTCATATTATTTAGGGGTGGGATTTATTTTATCATTAATTTTGTTGGTGGTTAGGGGTTAGTGTATATTTTTATATATAGGTTTAGACATACACTTCAAGTGTAATTAATGTCACGTAATGTGATATTTTTTGTATGGAAATAATTTAGGGTGGTTTTGTTAGGGTGAAGAAAAGACTTTATGAATTAGAGTGTAATGCTTGTGGACATGTTCAAGTGGATACTAATATCTGGAAGCATTGTTTAATAACCGGTTGTAATGGATTATATGTTATAGTTGAGGATTATCCAGCTGGGTTTTAATCCTTATCTTAAACTTTTTTTGGAAGAATTAAATTTTTTTTTAGATTTATAATTAATTATGATCCAACTTTTTTAAGTTTAAGTTGCCCATATATTTATATAATATGAATAGATAGCTTATTAATTAAAGTTAAGTTTAGGCGATCCTAAATGTTAAGTAATGAAAAACCATCCCATAAAAAAATCACCCCTAATATCCAAGAGTATCTGGAGACCATTTACAAACTCAGCCACAATGGGGAGAGAGTTAAAACCACTAAAATCTCAAAAAACCTTAAAATAGCTCCGGGAAGCGTTACACAAATGATTAAAAAACTTGAAGAAATCGGTTACGTGGATTACTCCCAATATAAAGGAGTTAAACTAACTAAAACTGGTCTTAAAGAAGCTAAAAATGTAACTAGGAAGCATAGGATACTGGAAAGATTCTTACATGATGTTTTAAATCTTAAAGATAATGTTATACATGAGCAAGCCTGTGAAATGGAACACTCATTATCAGATGAAGCAGAAAGAGCCATGTGCCAAGTACTGGAGCATCCAGATAAATGCCCTGGTGAAAGCCCTATCCCAGCATGTGACTTCCCATTTAAGAGTTGTGTAGAATGTAAGACTCACCAAGAAAGAGAATTGAGTGAAGTTGGTAAACGGAATGAAAACTTAATACCCATAATGGATCTAAAAAAAAATCAGGAAGGCAGAATATCATTCATAAGAGGCGATTATAAGGTTATTAGAAGATTATTGGAAATGGGCATTACCATAGGGGTAATTATAAATGTGATAAAAGTTTCACATTTAACTGGACCAGTTGAAGTTACAATTAAAGGTTCTAAACTCGCTATCGGGCGAGATATAGCATGTAATGTATTTGTAGAGATTGAAGATGATCTAATTACTTAAAATTTTTTTTTTATATGTCTCTGTTGAATCCTCTAATTCCTAATCCAAAGAATAATACTGTGAATCCTAAAAGCACTACTATATCTAACCATATAGCTCCTAATCCTGCTCCTTTTAACATTACAGCTCTTAATGCATCATTAGCATACGTTAATGGTATGAGATATGCGAGTTTTTGGAATATCCAGGGCATGGTTTCCACTGGAAAGAACACTCCTGATAAGAACATCATAGGTAAAGTAATTGGTTGAATTATCTGCTGATAATCAGCTTGTGTTGAAACACGTGCAGATATCATCATTCCTAAACCAACAAAACACAATGCTACGAGAACTAGCAGTAGTAATGTGAGTAGCATGCTTCCAGCGATTACTATTCCAAATAATCCAATGGCAACTGCAATTAATAGGATTGCTCTTCCTGTTTCTTGAACTAATTTACTTAAGATTTTACCACCCACCACAGTTGCGATGCTAGTGGGAGTCATGAATAATCTAGCTAATTCTCCACGTTCACGTTCACCAGCTATGGATTCTCCCATACCAAACATACACGAGAATAGAATAACTAAAGCTAAAACACCCGGCACAAGGAAATCAATGTAACTAATATTTCCATATAATTTATTTACTTGGAAATTAATGGAATTCACTATATTTTCGAAGTTAATTCCTGATGTGGTGGGGTTTGATAGAATGGTTGACTGATTCCCGGATAGTACATTAATGGTTGAGGATGAAACGGATGAGGGTGTTAAACCTGAAGCTTGTAGTTGTTGTACTCCTATTTGATTTGATAATTGACTAAATAAGGCTTGAGTAGTGGGTATTAGTGCACTGCTTACTATTTCATCAGATGAATCAATATCAAGTATTACATTTTTTGGTGTGGAACTTTGCGTGTCATCATAATTCGGGGGTAGTACTATCGCTGCTTTATCCTGACCATTCAGAACCATCTGTCTGCCTTGATTTGGGTCATTTATGATACTGGTAACATCGTAGAGACTCTCACTTTTAATTGCATTAATTGTAGCATCAGTGACGGGTCCACTACTTTGTGATACAATTACTACGGGAATATCGGTTACTGTTCCACCAAAACCGTAACCAAATAATGTAATCATAATTATGGGGAAGAGTAAGTAGGATATTAAACGTGGTTTATGCCTCCATAACACCATAATATCTTTTTTAAAAATCCATTTAAGTTTTTTAGTTTCCACCATTTATATTTCACCGCCTTCCTTTTTTTTAGCAGTGACTTTCACGAATACATCTTCTAATGATGGATCCTTTGTAGAAATAGAGGTTATTATCCCATTATTCATGATAATAGTGGATATGACTTCTGTTACGGATTCATCTGAATCCAGTATATCTAAAGTTATCCTTCCACTACTTTGTTTGGTGATATTATAAGTGATTGATAAATTTTTTAGTTGATTGAATAATTCATCATTTAAATTACTTATTATAACACTTAATTGCCGGGTATCTCTATTTTCTTCTTCGGCATGGTCTTTAATTTTATCATATGCTGCATATTCTTCTGGAGTGGCTTCTTTTTGTATTTCCTCCACTATTTTAGCTATATTCGAACGTTTAGAATTTTTAACATTCTTTTGTTCATTAATCATAGCATCTTTAAGTGCTTGTGGTGTGTTAAAAGCAGCGAGTACTCCATTATTGATGATTCCTACATCATCACATAATAATTCTACTTCGTACATATCATGTGAGCATAATATGATGGTACGTCCTTCGCTATGTAATTCTTCAACTAAATTCCATAATATTCTTTTAGTGGTGGGGTCAAGTCCAATTGTGGGTTCATCCATAAATAATATGTCGGGTTGATGTATTAAACTAGCTACAACTGATGCTTTTTGTTTCATTCCACCTGAAAGTTGACTTACATATTTATTTTCAGCGTATTTAATATCCATCATTTCCATTAATTCATCAGCTCTACTTTCAATTAAATCCTCAGGGACTCCATAGAAGTCAGCACACATGTGTATATTCTCTTTTACAGTTAAATCTCCATAGAGACTAACCATTTGAGGGATCATTCCAATTTTTTGTCTAACTTCATTAGGATTTTCTAAAATATCATACCCAGCTACTGTAGCAGTTCCCGATGTGGGTAAGGCTAAACATGTTAGTACTTTCACTGTAGTGGTTTTTCCAGCGCCGTTGGGACCTAAAAATCCGAAAATACTTTTATTTCTAATTTTCATCTTTAATTTATCAACAGCGGTGAAATCACCATAATTTTTAGTTAAATCAAAAGTTTCCACGGCATATTTCATATTAAATTTAACTCCTCTATCTCTTTTTATTACATTATTTTTTGGAGCTTGAAAATTTTTTAGATAAAATAAATGTGATAGTTTTTTTATTAAATACGAAGGGGAAGAAATATGAGAGTTTAAAAAAATTTTATAAAAACCATTAAAAAATTTCACGTCTAATATTATTTTATGTCGTTATTAATTTATTAAAATTTCTATTTAAGAGAAAATAATGATTAAACTAGCTAATTTCATTTTAAATCTCGATTTAATTAACTATTAAAATTCTTAAGGGTTATAATTGAAAAGAATTACTGAAATTAAATGGATTTATAGTTAATTAATATTTAATTTAATTTGAAGTCTTTTTTTCAGAGTAAAAGTTTTCAAAATTAAAATATTTTAGAAAATTTAATTTAATTTTAAAATATATAATAGGATACATAGACTGTCAAAAAGATACGGAATTATTAATCCTTAGACGTGATATCTCACTAACTTTAATTTTAGAATTAAAAATAAAAAAAATTTAATAAAAAATTTGGGAAAACTTTTTTTTTATGGCCAATATATCTTTAATGATTAATGATCATGAAATCCTTGAATTAAAGAATTTAATTAATAAAAATAAGATTGAAAAGAGTCCAGTAACGAATGATTATGAATCATTACGAGTTAAGAATGGTAAAATCAGCCTTATATTATATAAAACGGGTAAAATAGTTTACACTGATAATGAATCTTCTAGAAAACTTTTAAATACTATTCTTGAACGGGATGAGGTTTATGATTATATTTTAGGCTCCGATGAAACTGGTAAAGGTGAATGGTATGGGCCATTAGTTGTAGTGGCAACTGCTTTAACTCCCGAGGAAATTATAGAATTAAGATTATTAGGAGTGAAGGATAGTAAAACCATTAAAAAACCGCAAATAATTAAATTAGCAAAAAAAATCATTGAAATGGATTTTAAATGGCAATCCATTATACTTAAACCACGGACTTATAATAATCTTTACAATCAATTCAAAATTGAAGGTAAATCACTTAATGATATTATGGCTTGGGCTCATAGCAAAGTAATCCAGCAAATACTTGCAGTAATAAAATATAGGAAAGCTAAGGTGATTATAGATAAATTTGATTATAAAAAAACGGACTATAGACTTAAAAGTGTAGATCAAACCGGACTTAAAATTATTCAAATGACTGGAGGAGAATCAGAGATTCCCGTAGCAACAGCGAGTATAATAGCTAAATATCTCTTCGAAAAGACGGTTGATGAATTAAATGACTTGTATAATGTTAATCTCAGAGATGTTAAACCAGAGAATGTTAAATCAGAGTTACTCAGTGAAACAGCTAAAATTCATTTTAAAAACGTTCAGAAACTCTTAATAAAAAAAAATAATATTTAATTAACTTTTTAATGGGGTGTAATTTTTATATGAAGAATGTGGAAATAGCTCAAATATTAAATGAAATAGCTGATTTATTAGAGATTAAAGGAGTGCAATTTAAACCAATAGCATATAGAAGGGCTGCTGAGACAGTTAACAGTCTTTCAAAACCTATTGAAAATTTAAATGAGAATGAACTCATTGAATTACCCGGTATTGGGAAGAGTATTGCCAAAAAAATATTAACGATAGATGAAACTGGTTCACTTCCCTACTTTGAAGATCTTAAAAAAGCATGTCCCATTGACTATGAATCACTCCTAGCTGTTGAAGGAGTTGGACCTAAAACTGTTAAATTACTTTACCAATCATTGGGAGTTAAAGATTTAGATGACTTGGAGAGTATGGCACGTGAACATGAAATCAGGAAACTCCCTGGTATGAAGGAGAAGAGTGAAGAGAAGATTTTAGAGAATATTAAATATGCTAAAAAAAATATTCGTAACTTATTAGGTTATATATTACCTATTGCTTTGGAACTTAAAAATAATTTAAAATTACTTCCTGATGTATTGGAAGTTGAAATTGCAGGTTCTATTAGAAGAAGAAAGGAAACCATTGGGGATATAGATATTCTAGTTATAACTGATAATCCAGTTGAAGTAATGGATGCATTCACCCATCTAAGTAATGTGGATAGGATAATATTGCAGGGTCCTAGTAAATCAACAGTGCGTTTAAAGGAGAATGTATTCTGTGATTTGAGAGTGGTTCCAGAGAAATCTTTTGGTTCAGCTTTAATGTATTTCACTGGTTCAAAGGAAACTAATGTTGAATTAAGGAAATTGGCTATAAAGAATGGATTAAAACTTAATGAGTACGGACTCTTTAAGGGTGAAGAGTGGATTTCCGGTGTAACGGAGGAAACTTTATTCCGTGAGTTAGATTTGGATTATATTGAACCTGAACTTAGAGAGAATCATGGTGAAGTTGAGGCTGCATTAAATGGTGAATTACCTACTTTAATTGAATATAATGAAGTTTTAGGTGACCTTCAAATGCATAGTAAATGGAGTGACGGTTCTAATTCATTGGAGGAGATGATGACTGCTGCTCAGTTAATGGGTTATGAGTACATTGCCATAACTGATCATTCTGGTGGTTTACGTATAGCTAATGGAATGGATGATAATCATATAAATTTACAATTAAAGATGATTGAAAAATTGAATGATGAATTTGAGGGTATAACTATTTTTAAGGGTTTGGAGGTTAATATTGATTCGGATGGTAAGTTGGATGTGAGTGATGAAATATTAAAGGATTTAGATGTAGTTATTGCTAGTATACATTCCGGTTTCCGGCAGGATAGAGGGAAATTAACGGATAGGATTATTTCAGCTATGGAGAATGAATATGTGAATATAATAGCACATCCTACGGGTAGGAAGATTCATCAGAGGAAGGCTTATGAGTTAGATTTGGATAAAGTTTTTGAATCTTCTATTGAGACGGATACGTATCTGGAAGTGAATTCTCAACCGGATAGGTTGGATTTAAAGGATGTGTATGTTAAAAAAGCTTTAGAGGCTGGTTGTAAATTAGTTATTAATACTGATTCTCATAATCGTGATAGTTTAAAGAATATTGAATTCGGTATAGCCACAGCTAGACGGGGATGGGCGGAGAAAGAGGATATAGTTAATACTAAACCACTTAAGGAAATAATAAAAATTTTTAAAAAATAATAAAATATAATTTATTGGGGTGGTTCAGGTTAATTTATCAGAGTAACTTTCACTGTATTCACTTGCAATTAATGGTTTTACTGCTTCCATCATATTTGACATAATTAATCTGAAAGTATTATCTTTTTCTATCATAGCGTCCATTAAGTTTTTCTCTACACCTTTACGGGCGCTTATATCAGTTATAATAGAAACTGCACCTAAAAAATCATTATTAGCATTAAATAACGGATTTGTAGAAGCAAGTGCCCATAGTTTGGATCCGTCTTTATTAATGAATTGTAATTCGTGTATATCTCCTGTCCGGTTTTTAATCCTCTTTATATGATCATTAAGATTTTTACGCCCTTCTCTATCCATAAAATCGAATATTGATCTATTAATTATTTCATTCTCATGATAACCTAACATTTCAGCCATATGCTTATTAATATAATTCAATTCATTTCGTGAATTGATTCTGAACACTCCGGATCGAGTTTTCTCGACCATGATGCGGTATCTTTCTTCACTTTCCTTTAATTTCTCTTCTATGCGTTTACGTTCAATTGCATAATGTATGGCGCGATCTAGTAATATACTATCCAGATAACTTTTAACTAAGTAATCTTGAGCACCTTTACTCATGGTATTGATGGCGAATTCTTTATCAGATAAACCGGTAAGTATGATTATGGGTACTTTGGAGGCAACGTTTTTGATGCGGTTAAATGTTTCAATTCCTTGGCTATCAGATAATCCCAAATCTAAGAGTATAACATCGAAATCTTCATTATAGAAATGTTTTAATCCATCATCAAGTTTTTTATCATGAACTACTTTAAATACGGTTCTTTCTCCTTCTTTCAGCATTTCCCGAATAAGTAATGCATCCCCGGGATTATCTTCGATTAATAGAATATTAATAATTTTATTCATAAACTTTTCACCTTTTAGGGTAATTTAACTATACTTAACCAGAAATCTTGAATGGATTCTACCACTTGAAAGAACTGATCTAAATCTACTGGTTTGGTTATGTATGAATTCGCGTGTTTATTATAAGTATCTATAATATCTTCTTCTGCTGTTGAGGTGGTAAGAATCACTACAGGTATGGGTTTTAAATTTTTATCTTGTTTGATTATATTCAAAACTTCTCTACCATCCTTTTTAGGAAGATTTAGATCTAATAATATTAAATCAGGTCGGGTTGCATCCTTATACTCTTCTTGCTTTAAAAGGAATCGTACGGCTGATTCACCATCCATTTGTACTTGTATGTTATTGTAAACCTTAGCATTTTTAAATGCTTCCATAATTAAACGTACATCTCCAGGATTATCTTCAACTAATAAAATTTCGATCGGCTGTGCATTCAGTTTCTCCACATCCATTCATCTCCCTTTAATAACATTATAGTAAAAAAAATAATGTTTTTGCATTAAATTTACCATTATTTCCAAATTAATTTAAGTTAAATTTTATAGTATACCGCTATAAATTTTTTATTCTAATAAATTTCTTATTTTTTTGGAGTTCAGGTTTAAATTTATATTATTTAGAATTGAAAAAGAAAGCTTGAACTTATAGATTTATTTTGTAGCGGTTAATTTAAAATTTTCGTTTTATCCCATTATCATGTTTATTACTTAATATTATTTTTAAAATATAATTCTAATTAAAAGTTATTTTTTTTATGAAATAAAAACTAAAATAAAACTCTCATACAAAATTAATTTAAATTTATAAATAAATTAAATTCTTTAAATTAATAATGAGGGGTAATATTTGGTTTGAGATGATTAATAATGAAGTTTTTGATGATCAAACCGAAAGTTATTTAAATGATGTTGGGGTAAGTTGTATTAAGGTGAATTAGCATGAATAAAAAAATAGAAAATGAATTCTTAAATTCAATAGATTTACGTGATGAAAATGGAAGTATTTGGGGTGCAGTTTTTGTATCAACTTCCAAAGAGCTTGGTAAACGAGACATCATATTGATGGATGAAGAATCAGGCACTTGTTCTGCTAGAAGCATAACTGAATTAATCAACATGCTATCTAAGAAAAATGTTTCCTTCACTGAAAAAAGAAGGGTACTAGAATTTTTAGCAGAAAGATTACGTGCTTTAGAACAAGATTATTCAAAATTATATGACTTCAATAAACCAAAACAAAATAAAAATACTAAAAAAAATAAATAATTAATTTGATACAAAAAAGTAATCTAACGGATGGTTTCAAAAAATGGTGGAAAAAGAAATTAAAGAAAAAAATGAAGCTGTAAAAGAGAAAGCTGGTGAAGTTAAAGAAACAGCTTTTGAGCAAAAAGAAGCTGTTGAAGAAATTGCTGCTGAGAAAAAGGAAGATGCACAAGAAATAGCAGCAAGCGGAAGGTCACAAGCAGAAAGCATATTAGATAATATTTTTAATAGTTTCCGAAGCACTCAGGAAGATGTTAGTAAAGCCATCTCAGATTACACCATGTCCATGGAGAAACCATTGGCGGATGTAATTGAAACTGAAGATAAAATTATTGTTAAAACAGACCTTCCCGGTGTAAAAAAAGAGGATGTAGATGTACGTCTCACTGAAGATAGTGTGGAGATTACAGCTGCATTTGAAGAAGAATATGATGAGGAAGATGTAAATTATATTAGAAAAGAAAGAAATTACGGTGAATCACAGAGATTCATTCAACTTCCAACTAAAGTTAAAGTTAAAGATGCAGTTGCTAAATTTGAAAACTCAGTTTTAACCATTACTCTCCCTAAATTAGAAGGAGAGAAATTTAAAGTATCAATCAGTTAATAAATAATAAAATTTCATAACCGTTTACCGCCTCCAACCTTAAACGGTATGATAACTTGTTCCTGGAGTTAAAAAGGAACTCCGGGAACTACTCTTTTCTATTCTAATAAAAAAATTATATTTTCTTTTCTATATTGAATTTAAGTAAATTTGTTCGGTGGGGTGAGATTTTATGGATACTGATGAAATAAATGAAATTGTTGAAAATTTTAAAGGTTTAACTTGGGATGAACTGGATGATGCGTTAGCTGATTCAGATATGAATGATTTAAAAAATTTAGTACATATGCTTAAAGTTAGATTCGGATAATAAATCATATTTCTATTTTAATTTTAACTCATTTCTTATTTTTAAAGAATTTTTTTTTTATTTTAAAAATATTAATTTAAATTGGTTATATAATCAATTTTTTTAGGATAATACTCTTTTATTTATAACTATTAAGATTTAAATTAATTTAAATTAATAATTACTAATATTTTTCATTGAATAATTTTTATAATTTATCATTTTTAAACATATAATATTATAAATAAGAAAATTTTTAAATTAAAAATTATAATAAAAAAAATTGATTTAAATCAACTCAGAATTATTATTTTAATCATTACTAAAAAAAAATTTGGTGTATCTATAAATGGCTTTTCACGTAATGTTAATCCCTACTTTAGGCTGTCCTTCAAATTGTAATTATTGCTGGAGTTCAGAAGAGAATTCACCTATAATGGATATTAAAATAATTGAAGAAGTAGTGGAATGGCTTAAAAACTTTCGTGACGAGCCAGTAACATTCACATTCCATGGAGGGGAACCACTCTTAGCAGGCTATGAATTCTTCCGTGAAGCTTTGACTTTATTAACGGAAGGTTTAAAAAATCTTAAACCTGCTTTAGCTATTCAAACCAATCTTTGGAACCTCACACCTGAATTAGCTCAATTATTAAAAGAGTATGATATTCCCATCGGCTCCAGTTTAGACGGGCCCTTAAAACTTAATGACTTGCAAAGGGGTGAAGGATATTATGAGAAGACAATGCATGGATATGAAATAGCCAAAGCATATAATCTAAAAATTAGTTTTATATGCACATTCACATCATACAGCGTAAATTTTAAAGAAGAGATCTTTAATTTTTTCCTTGAAAATAAATTAAACTTAAAATTACACCCTGCTTTACCATCTATCCGTGATGAAAATCCAATGAAATGGACACTTACTCCTGAAGATTATGGTGAATTATTAATTTATTTACTAGATAAATATCTTGAAAATATTGATAAAATTGAACTAAAGAATATTGACCATTTATGTAAATGTGTTTTCACTCGTCGAGGCACGGTTTGCACGTTCGTTGATTGTATGGGTGATACTTTTGCAGTAGGGCCTGATGGAAGCATATACCCCTGTTACAGGTTTGTGGGTATGCCTGAATGGGTGATGGGTAATGTTATTGAACATCCCTCAATGGATGATCTCTCTAAATCTGCTCCTTGGAAGTTACTCCAAGAATATAAGGAGTATGTTGATAGTGAATGTAAAAAATGCACTTATATTAAATTCTGCCGTGGCGGATGTCCTTATAATGCTTTAACTATCACCGAAGGGGAAGTTAACAGTGTGGATCCTCATTGTACAGCTTATAAAACCATATTTAAAGAGATAACCAAAAGGGCGACTAAAGAAATGTTAAGTGGTAATCTAGGTATGAGTAATCCGGATTTAAAGAAAAAAACTACACCTGGAATTATGGAACTTATGATTAAACCTTCATAAAAGAAAAATCTATTCTTTTTTCAAATTAAAAAAAAAATGTAAGGAGGATATATATTTATGATAATTGGTAAATTAGATGAGAAATGTCCGGAATGTGGTTGCAAGGATAAAACCATTAAAAGAAGAATTGAATCCGAACATCAGGCACACGCTACAACTGAAGCTGTAATCTGCTCTGAATGCGGATATATATTTAAATCCGGTGAAAAATGAAATTAAACATTTAAATTTAAATAATTATTTTATTTTAATCCTAAACTTTTTTTTAGTATACAGATTCCAAGAATTCAATTCTGAATTCTGTAGTCTCTGCATCATCAACTATTAATTTTCCATCAAGTTGTTTAACTAGCATATCCACTAATTTCAAGCCATTATTTTTTATTTCAGAATCCTCTATAATTATACCATTATCAATTATGTTTAAATTAATTTTCCCACCATCAGAACTATATTTAATAATTATTTTACCTTCTAAATCCTCTGGAAAAGCGTGAATAATTCTATAAATTATTAATTCATTTAAAATTAAAGCACAGGGGATTGTGATATCAACATCTAAAAGAGAGTTATCCGTTTCAATCTCGAATTTTAGAATATCCGAATTAATATTGTAAGACTCAATTAAATGATTTTTAAGACATATAATATAATCAGCAAAATCAATTATGGCAAAATCTTGAGACTTAGATAGTTTTTCATGAATCAATGTTATTGCATTCAATCTATTCTTATTAATTTTATTAATCTCCATTCCTTTTTCTTCTGTATTCAAAAGTTGGACATTAACTAATTTTAATATTAATTGTAAATGATTAAAAACTCGGTGATGAATTTCACTTAGTAGAATCCTTATTTCTTGAAATGAAGCTTCCATTTCCTCTTGGATTTGCTTACGCTCTGTTATATCCTCTATCATTGACATGAAATGAATGGGAAGCCCTTCTTCATCATGGATTAAACTCACTGAGAGACTAACCCAAACAATCTCTCCATTTTTCCGTATATAACGCTTTTCAGTACGATGCTGTTCAATATCACCATTAATTAAAAGTTGCATTTTACTTCTATTACTTTCAACATCCTCCGGATGAACTATGTCTAAAATGCTTAGAGATTGAAGATCCTCCTGAGAATATCCAGTTAAATTAAGGAACTGTTGATTAACGGTTATAAATCTTTGATCCATTGTTATGATGGCTGTGGCTATGGGAGACTGATAAAAAATGCTTTTGAAATGCTCTTGACTAATCTGTAACTTCTTCTCCATTATTTTATGCTTAGTTATATCATGTGAACTGAAAACTACTCCAGTAACTATATTCTCATCATTTAATACGGGATCTATAATAACTTCTAAAAACACATAATTACCATTAGCATGTTTAAAACGAGCGTGAATCCTTTCATGAGAAGATTTTGTAACACATTTATAGAATGAATCTTTAGTTCTCACCATATCATCAGGATGCATGAATTCAAATGAATCAAAAATAGATTTACCTAAAACATCTGAATCTTTATATCCTAAGAAAACTCTAAGGAGGGACTTAAATATTGAATAATTCCATGATAATCAACTCGTCCTGAATAACTCACGACTTCATCAATGATTATGAGTTCATCTTCCTCTTTTAAAGCATCCATTAATTCTGGGTGTTGATCATCACTAAAATAATCTTTATTATCTTTTAATAATGATTTTTTCTTGTATATTGAATTCTTCAACATTTTCACCTTTTCATACGATTTATTATTCCCAGATTTCAATAATAATAGTTATATAACAATTTAATAATTTATTATTAATTATCTTCTATAATATAATAGTACGTTTTATGCTTACCATAAAAAAAACTTAAATCAGGTAATCAATTTTTTTTAATAAAACAAAATATTTTTACTAGAATATAAATACTATGAAAGTTTAAAAAAAGTTAATTGGGAAGTTAAGAATAAAAATGTATGGATAAGGTTGATAATTATGAAAGTTAATGAATGGTGCATGTATTGTGGTGAATGCGCTGGTGTATGCCCCCGTTCACTTATTGAAGTCAGGGAAACCTGCTTAATATTCAATGAAAATGAATGTAAAGACTGTAGAATATGTATACAGGTTTGTCCCGTGCAAGCACTCTATAAAGAGGAATAAAAAAAATAAGAATATTATTTAAATAAAATAAAAAAATTATTGAAGGTGAATTTTTAATATGTCAATTAAAACTGATATCCTAGTTATAGGTGCAGGACCTGCAGGCTCATCCGCTGCAAAACACGCCGCATTAAACGATGCAAAAGTACTAATGATTGATAAAAAATCCGAGATCGGCTCACCTAAAAGATGTGCAGAGGGAGTTTCAAAGGAAGGTCTTAAAGCACTCGGAATAGAACCCCATTGTAAATGGATAGCTAAAGAATTAACTGGAGTAAAATTTATATCACCCAACGGCACTAGCGTATGGCTAAATGAAGAACGAGTGAAACTACCCGAAGCAGGGTACATTCTAGAGAGGAAGATCTTCGATAAACATATGGCCATGAACGCTGCCCGTGCAGGTGTAGAAATTATGGTTAAAACCATAGCCACAGGACTTAAAAGGAGTGAAGAAGGCCTAATTATCACTGCAGAATGCATGGATCAATCCTTCGAAATAAACGCTAAAATAGTGATTGCAGCAGACGGTCCAGAGTCACGAGTGGGAAGATGGGCCGGTCTTAAAACAACACTTAAACCCAAAAATATGGAATCCTGCGCACAATTTGAGATGGCCGGAGTGGAAATGGAAGATTCCAACTCTATAGAATTTTACTTTGGAAGCGTAGCTCCTGGAGGTTACGCTTGGATATTCCCTAAAGGAGATGACATTGCTAATGTAGGTTTAGGGATAATCACTACTCAAACTGATAAAACAGCCTATGAACATTTACTGGAATTTGTAAGTAATTGTCCTTCCACACAAAATGCTCAACCAGTAGAATTAAATATTGGAGGAGATCCAGTTGGTGGCATGCTTAAAAAACTAGTTACAGATAATCTAGTATTAGTTGGTGATTCTGCAAGTCAGGTTAGTCCTTTAACTGGAGGAGGAATAATCAGTGCAATGAAAGCAGGAGTTTTCGCCGGTGAAGTGACAGCCGCAGCAATAAAGGAAGGTAATTACTCACAGAAAAGACTGAAGGAGTATCAAGACAAATGTGAGGAAGAGATGGTTAAAACTTTTAATAAAGAGTTGAAAGTAAAAAACTATCTTCTAAGTTTATCTGATGAAGAACTGGACTCCATAGCTAAAGCCTTTAAGAATACTGAGTTTGAAAAAATAAATACTAAAGAAATTATTAAAGTATTAATTAAGGTTTCTCCTAAAGCTCTTTTAAAACTGGGTAAAATATTTTAATTATTTTTTTTTTAATTTCTTATTTTCTTTAGGGATGCTTAAAATCTAAATTTAAATTATTTCTGATTGTAATATTGAAGATAGAAATATTCCCATAATAATTTTTTTTTTAAACAATGAAGAGTAAATATAATATAATTATTGAAAAGAATACGAGAGCCACTTGATGGTATATTACGTCAGATAACTGCATCATTTTATCTTTGTTAAAGTATAATGATAAGTATAATGGAATAGCAGCTATTATTGATGGTAAAATCGCTACACTAAATTGTATTAGATTCATTTCTCCCATATAAAAAATGTAACCGAGTGTAATTATTCCTAAAAATACTATGATTTGAGAAAATGTTTTTTTACTTTTGTATAATGAATAAGTGCCCATTCCAGCAAAATAGAGGAAAAAATAAACTGGTAATGGTACTATGAATAAATTACCTAATAAAACACAACAGGATGCTGTTCTAAGTACTGAATTAGTGGCAGTACTGGTGAATGGGGCTAATATTGTGTTCTTCAACCTGAAAGGTGGTACAGTATATAGGATTTGATTTAAAAGCATTAATCCTAATATTAAAGTAAAAAGTAATGAGTAGAAGATTATTGAAATTATGAATACTAGAATAATTAATATTACAATAAATCTATACACGGATTTCTTATCCACCTTATCCTGGACAAAAGCTCTATCTTGCTTCTCCGGATTGCTGCGATCCGATTCAATGTCAGTGTAATCATTTAAACTATAAAGAGCACCCCACAATAAACATACTAGAATTAAACCTCCTAATACTTCAAATGGATTTTTAATTATTAAACCAGAGAAATAAGCATAACTCAATGCTAATAAGAACATGTTAAGAGTTTTAGATGCCCAACCAATACGAGTTGATTTTAAAAGAGATTTAAACATAATTAAGACTTCTTTTTTTGTATTAATTTCTTAAATAGAAATTAATTATTTCAATAAAAATATCTTTTTTTTTATAAAGATTCATTTTTCAAAATATTAAATATAAAACGAGGTTTATGGCCATATTTTTTAATATAAATTAGAATAAGATTCTCATCAACATGGGGAATATAGTTTTTCACTATTTTTATAGTTTCCTCCTCTGAATATGAAATCTCCACTACTGTGAAAAATCTTTTGAGTGTGAAAACTAAGAATTTAGATAAAATTCCAAGATCAGTAAATAAATCATACTTTTCTCCACCAATATAAATTCTCCATGAAGTCTGGAAGAGCAGATTTATATGTTTAAAATCATCCCAATGTTTTAAATATTCCCAGATACATAATAAATAAAATTTAAAGGATTTGAAACCCATAGTATTAGTCCATTGACTGAATCCCATTACTTCAGGGTTCTCACGATGAGAGTCTTGGAAATGATCTGCAATTAAAACCAAATCAAATTCTCCTAATCTTTTATAAATATCTCTTCTAGATTCTAACTTTAAATCATCCTTTAAACATTTAAAAATTATATTAAAAACTTTTCTAGAATTAATGGTTCGATTAGGAATATTTAATTTAACATCATAAAAATTTAAATTTAATTCATTAATAGCATGATAAATATTAGCAGATTTACCAGTGCCGGGAGCTCCAATTACATGAATTATTCTATTTCTTCCCATTTTTAGCTTTTTTAATGTTCTAATAAGCTTTTTATATGATTGAGTTATTATGAAATACTCATCATCGCGGCTGCCGTCATAGTAATTATCCATAATAAGTTTATTTGAATTTTAATAGTTAAATAAATTCAACTAAAATGTGAATCCATAAGAAATGGATTAATGTTAAATGTTTTTTTTTAAATTGGTAAAGTGAAATTAACTCCTCCTGGACTTTGAATCATAACTTAATCAAAATTTTAATACTTATTCTTTAATATTTTATTTGAAATATTTAAGATATTTTTATAAACTTTAAAAATCATAAATATAACCAGATAAATTAGAATAAAGCTACTAGAGGTTTTTAAATGGCTAATTATAGATGTACGGTCTGTAACTATATATTTGATGAAGAAAAGGAAGGGATAAAATTTGATGATCTTCCTGATAACTGGAGATGTCCCGTTTGTAATTCTCCTAAAAAAACTTTTATATTCCTAGAAAAAGAGGTTAAGGAGTTTAAAGAAGGAGAATCAACAGTATCTGAGGTTTTAGTTGAACAAATGGTGGAATGGGGTATTAAATATGTTTTCGGATTGCCTGGATCTACCTCTTTAGGAGTCTTGGATGCAGTGCGAAAGAACAAGGGCATGAAATATGTACAAGTGAGACATGAACAGACTGCGGCATTTATGGCTTCAGCTTACGGTAAACTTACAGGACATCCAGCAGCCTGCTTAACTGTTGCCGGTCCGGGAGCAACTAATCTCGCTACTGGACTATTTGATGCAAGTCTTGATCACTCACCAGTTTTAGTGATGACTGGAATGCTACGTAGACAACTCATAGGTCCAGGTTCATTTCAAGAAATCGATCAACAAAGTTTTTTTGAATCAATGACAGTTTACAATAAAGTTTTAATGACTGAAGACCAAACCACTACCCTGATAACTAACGCTATAAAACATGCCATTTTAGATAAAGGCGTTTCTCATATAGGGATACCTAATGATGTTCAAAAACTACCATATGCTTCTAAAACTGTACCATTTGAAGGTAGTTTCCCTAATAATGCCATAACTCAACCAATGTTCTTAATACTCCAAGCAGCTCAGGCTATAAATAATGCTGAACGTCCCGTGATAATATCCGGATTTGGAGCTATCAATCAAAGTGAAAACATACTCGAACTTGCAGAAAAAATTACTGCACCCATAGTTACCACCTTCCGAGGTAAAGGAGTTATTGACGAAGATAATGAACTTTATGTGGGAAGTCACGGTGACATTGGATCAACAGCAGCTACAGAATTGGTTTTAAACAGTGACCTCTTAATAGTTATTGGATCATCCTTCTCCGATATGACTCATTTACCTGAAAAGAAAACAGTTCAAATAGATATAGATCCAATGATGATCGGAAGACAATACCCTGTTGAAGTAGGACTTTACGGGAACAGTGCAGAATTAGTACCACAGCTCATTGACTTAGTAAGGGAGAATAAACGAGTTGAATATTTAGAGGAGATACGTAAACTTAAGAAAGAATGGTTAGATCTGTTGAATGAAGAAGCTGACGATACTAAAACACCGGTAAGGCCGCAATATATAATTAAAGTTTTAAATGAGAAAATTGCAGATGATGCAATTATAACCTTAGATATCGGTGAGGATTGCTGGTGGTTTGGACGTAATTTCTGGATGAAAAAAACCCAAACCCTACTCATGTCTGGTTACTTAGCTAGTATGGGTTATGGATTGCCAGCAGCCATTACTGCTCAATTAGTTAATCCTGAAAGACAAGTAGTCTGTATCACCGGAGATGGAGGATTCTCCATGGTTATGGCTGATTTTTTAACTGCTGTGAGAAATGAACTTCCAATTAAAATCTTCCTCTTTAATAATCATCAATTAGGTATGATTATGCAGGAACAGATAGTAGAGAAATATCCAGTTTGGCAAACCGAACTTTATAACCCAGATTTCGCTGCTTATGCCCGAGATTGTGGTGGAATGGGAATTTCAGTTAAAACCCCTGAAGAATTACCAAAAGCAGTTGATAAAGCTCTTGCATCAGAAAAATCAGTTATTGTAGATATTGAAACAGATCCAAGAAGATTCATATAAAAACTCTAAAGTAAATTGAACAAATAATATTTTATTAAAAAAATTTTTTTATAGGTAATTTAACCATGGTAACCGAACTATCAAGTATCAGGACTAAAATCCCAAATACTAAAGAGAATAGTGAGAAATGTCACTGTCCATTATGTCCCAGTTACCCTCAGCACTGTGATAGTGAAATTCTTTTTTGCGGGACTGATGCCAGCCAATGTGATATTGAAGCCCAAGGGTGCCTCTGTAATACTTGTCAAGTTTTTTTTGAAAATGAATTAAAATTATTATATTACTGTAACCAAATAAGCAATGGTGAAAGTAACACATTAATGCGTAAAAGAAAATCATTAGAAGATCCATCCTTTTACCAGACCGTAGTAGACATCAAAGAGGAGAGTATAAACAAAAAAAGTCGGATAGTATCAATGGGTTCATTAAAAGAATTACCATTCTCCTTAGATGACATTCAATTCATACCAGCACAAGTAAATAAGATTCCTTTAAATCAAGAAGAACATGTAAATACTACTGTAAATCTAGGTCCAAATGCCAATAAACCATTAAAGTTGTCATCACCTATAATGATTACAGGTTTAAGTTTTGGAGCAATTAACAAAAACGTGAAACATGTCATAGCAGAAACAGCTTCCAAACTTAAGATAGGATTCAACACAGGTGAAGGAGGATTAACTCCCGAAGAGAAAATTAATGGATTAGATTATAGAATAGTACAATACTCAACTGGAAGATTTGGGGTTGATGAAGAAATATTAAAATCAGCGGCTGCAGTTGAAATTAGGTTTGGACAGGGAGCATATCCTGGTAAAGGTAGTTATTTACCTTCAGAAAAGATGACAAGTGAAGTGACACGTGTTAGAGGTTTGGAATCAGGTGAAGCTTCATACTCACCTGCTCATCACTATGATATGACTAATCAACAAGATATTAAAGATAAAGTTTCATATTTACGCGAAATTACACATGGTGCACCAGTAGGAGCTAAAATAGGATGTGGAGATGTTAAGGCTGATATTAAAGTATTGGTTAATTCAAATGTTGATTACATTGTTTTAGATGGTTTTGGTGCTGGTACTGGTGCTACAGACCTTTATGTCCGTGATAATGTTGGTATACCAATATTCGCTGCACTTCCACAAGCATATAAGACTCTCAGTGAATTTGGAGTTAAAGATCAAATATCCTTAATAGCATCTGGTGGGTTGCTTAGATCAGCTGATTTTGCAAAATGCTTGGCTTTAGGTGCTGATGCTGTTTATATTGGTACCGCAGCTTTAATAGCTATTAATTGTCAGCAATATCGAATATGTTATACCGGATTATGTCCCACTGGAGTCACAACTCAAAATCCTCAGTTAATGAAACAATTAAATATTAATGAAGGGGTTAAAAGACTCACAAATTTTATAGAATTATCAATAGAAGAGATAGCTAATTTAACTCGTATTGTAGGGAAAGATGATGTTAATAAACTTGATAAAAATGACTTAATCTCTATAAATAAGGATTTATCATGTATATGTGGAATTAGATGGTTAAATGGTGAATATTTATAAATAAAGATTAAGTTTAATTAATCTATATAAAAATCTTAAAAAAATATTTAATTTAAGGATATCTAAAATATTTTTTTTTGGAAATATAATTTTATAAATTTAAGTATGGGATTTTTTTATTCTAGCTAACAATATGACGGAAGTAAATATGACAAAAAGTCCTTTTATAATGATTAAGGAAGAATGGGAGCGTACTTTCGATGCGATCCCTGATCTTATAGCTATATTGGATGAGGAACATAATGTTACCCGAGTTAACCAAGCCATGGCTGATACTTTAGGTGTATCACCGGAATCATGTATTGGAGTTAAGTGCTTTAAAGCTGTACATGGCAGTAACTGCCCTCCTGACTTCTGTCCACATTCAAAACTATTAAAAGATGGTAAAGAACATACTTCTGAAGTATATGAAGAAAATTTAGGTGGCTATTTCATTGTCACCGTATCACCAATCTACGATGATAAAGGAAAGGTTGCTGGAAGTGTTCATGTGGCTAGAAATATTACTAACCGTAGAGAAATGGAGGATAACTTAAAAATAGCATTAGAAGCGAAAAAAAATCTTGTAAAAGAATTAAAGCGTTCTAATAAAGAATTAGAGCAATTTGCTTATATGGCATCACATGATTTACAGGAACCTTTAAGGATGGTTACTAGTTTCGTTAAACTTTTAGAAAAGCGTTATAAAGGTCAACTTGACTCGAACGCAGATGAATATATATATTACGCAGTCGATGGTGCCGAACGCATGCAAAAGTTAATTAAAGATCTATTAACTTATTCAAGGATAACTAGTAAAAATGAAGAGTTTGAACTGGTTAATCTAGAGTCTATTGTAGATAAAAGTATTTTAAATTTGACCGTGTCTATAAAGGAAAACAATGCACGAATAACGTATGATGCACTTCCCACTATTATGGCGGATCCATCACTAATTACTCAGCTTTTTCAAAATCTAGTGGGAAATGCTATTAAATTCCGTGCAGAAGATGAAGCACCTGAAATTCATGTTAAAGCTGAAGATAATGGTGATGAATGGATATTTCAGGTAATTGATAATGGAATTGGAATAGACTCACAACATAAAGATTTAATATTTGAAGTATTCCAGAGACTACATGAAAAGAATGAATATCCTGGCACAGGCATAGGACTTTCAATGTGTCAAAAGATAATTGAAAGACATAACGGGGATATCTGGGTTGAATCAGAATTGGGTGAAGGTTCAAAATTCTGCTTTACCATACCTAAATCAATTGAATAAAAAATAAAAAGATGGAAAAATCTATTATAAAAGAAAATAAAATTCTATTTTATAAAATAAAATTAATATTAAATTTTTTTTTGGGAGGAAAATAATATTTCCATGAAAATTCTATGCATTACTGAAACATCCCTCAACAGACCAGAAGTTAGAAGATGGAGGGATAGAATGAGTAATATTAAACCTCAAGGTGAAGTAGTTATAGTTTTACCTTGTAGTATGAGGAAACCTTACTCCCAATCTAAGTCACATCGAATATTTATGAGAGTTACTAAAAATTTTCAGGAGGTAATTTTAACTTCTCCTTTCGGTATATGTCCAAGGGAGCTGGATCAAACTTATCCTATACAATCTTATGATGTTTCCACAATTGGAGATTGGTCCCAGGAGGAAATAGATGTCACGGGTAAATGTTTAAATGAGTATGTGGATGGAAAACAAGTAATTGCTCATGTGGCTGGTGGTTATCAGAGTGTATGTGAAGAATATTTAGATGAAGCAGTTTATACTTGTAAAGATGGCAGAGTAACATCACATAAATCCATGGAAAATCTGGGAAATGAATTGAAGAAGTATGAGAAAATTAGAGATAAAAATAAAAATTTGAATAAGTTACGTTCCATTGCATGTTATCAATTTAACACGGAAGATGCTGCTGCGTTAATACCGGATGGATCAAAAATAATGGGCAGATTTAGTAAACGTATAATCCAAGATGGAAAACAAATAGCAACTTTTCATTATGAAACAGGTTTATTTTCTCTTAATCTTAAAGGTGGATTCATAGTGAATGAAAGTATAAATAAGAACATCGTGAAAATTGACTTTGATTTGAAGACTAACACTATTTTTGCACCAGGAGTGGTTGATGCTGATTCTGAGATTATTCCCCGTGATGAGGTGGTAATTTTAAAGAATGATGAAGTGGTGGCTGTTGGTAAAGCTGTTTTATCTGGTGATGAGATGAAAAAAGCTGTTAAAGGAGTTGCAGTGAGGATAAGGCATAGGTTGAAATAATAATTAATTAAATGGGATCTAAAAAAAAAATTAAATTTAAATAGGATATTAGGAATATAAAAGATTATATTCTTTATTCAAACATAAAAATTTTGTATATTATTTTGAAATTTTTAAATTAAATTTATGAGTGATTAATATGACAGATGAAATAGTTGAAAAAATACGAGAAGCATTAGCGAAAATTCCGGATCCACATATGGGTATTAGCATAGTGGAGATGGGAATAGTTGGAGACATTGAAGTCAACGAAGAAGAAAAAACTGCTAAAATCACTATAATACCCACTAATCCGGGATGTATGAGTGCAGCTAATATTGCCATGCAAGCTAGATTAGCGGCGGAGGGTCTTGAAGAAATAGATAAGGCAGAAATTATAGTTGAAGGTCATATGATGGCTGATGCCATCTGTGAAATGGTTAATAAGTAAAAAAATGGTTCACTGGAACCTCGCCGCAGTAGTGGGTGTTCCAGGGGTCGGTAAAACATCTTTATGCAGGCGAGCATCAGAATCCCTGGGATACACTTATGTAAACTATGGGGAATTGATGCTTGAATTAGCTTGTGAAAGAGATCTTGCCCATAATTTATCTGAACTCTTTAAATTAAATATTAATATTCAACATGAAATCTGGAGAGCAGCTGCTTTAAAAATTAAAGATAAATGTAATGTGCTCGTTGATCTTCATGGAATAGATCATTCCAAATCTGGATATATATTATCATTACCTATAGAGATTCTGAAGCCAGATATTATAGTGATGATAGAATCATCCTATGATAATATTATATTAAGAAGACAGATGGATATTCTGAAGAAACAGAGAATAATCGAGAATTTAAAAGTTTTTACGGAGCATAATAATTTACTTAAAGATTCAATGGCTGTTTGTTCTGTGATTCTTGGTTGTAATTTCATAATATTAGATAATAATAATTTTGATAATTCTTTACATCAATTAAAGAAGGTTTTAGATAAATAAAATTCATTTTATATTTATTGAGTGAAATTTAAAAGCATATCAGATTAATTTAATAATCTAAAACCAGAAAGGATATATATGATGAAGATTAAATCTTGCATCTACACTACCCATTTTGAATTACTAATATAAAACTACGCTTTTAAATATTTAATTAGGGGCCCGTGGCTCAGGTGGTAGAGCGCACGGCTGATAACCGTGAGGCCCTGGGTTCGAATCCCAGCGGGCCCATTTTATATTCAATATATTAAATTATTAAATATTAAGTAATACTATTTTATTAATTCAAAAGATTTATATTAGAATAATTCATAGATAATTAATTGGAGCAATGGTAAATTCAGGTATATTAATTACCTCAATTTTACCTTCTTTTTTTATTTAACACTATAAAATCTTTCTAAATTTTATAATTAAATTGATAAATCAAAAATAGTTTATTTACAATATTTATTACTTATTCTAATAAATTCACTTAATTTACTAAAAGCATCACCATTTATAACAGATTCACGAACCAATTTCATTCCCACCTTAAGACTACCCGCTTTTCCAGCAATAAATAAAATAGCCGCAGCATTTACAAGACAAAGATTCAAACGAGCCTCATCATCAATACTATTTCTTCTACCCTTCAAAACACCAGTGATAACTTCTAGATTTTCATCAAGACTTTCAGGAGCTTTAATATACTCAGGAATACTATACTCCAAACCAAAATCTTCAGGATACCATTCCTGAACCTTAACCACACCTCCACTCAAAAAAGCTACTTTACTCCGACCTAAAGTAGATATTTCATCCATAGCAGGTTGATTATTGTTATCAAATCCATGAACCACCAAAGCCCGCTTAACACCTAACTTATTCAAAACATTAGCCATTAACTCCACATAACTTGGATCAAAAACTCCTAACAACTGGATATCTGCATTAGCCGGTGAAGTTAAAGGACCTAAAATATTGAAAATAGTTCTAATCCCAAGCATTCTCCTAACAGGCATCACATTTTGCATAGTCGGATGAAAATGAGGGGCAAACATAAAACCTAATCCAATTACCTCCAAACACTTCTCCACACCTTCACTATCACAGTTAATATTAACACCCAAAGATTCAAGAATATCAGCACCACCACATTTACTGGTAATACTACGATTCCCATGCTTAGCAATGGTAACTCCGCAAGAAGCAGCTATAATAGCGGCAGCAGTGCTAACATTAAAAGTTTTAAACTTATCACCACCTGTCCCACAGCTATCCACTAAAATACGTCCAGGTGGAGAAGATACTTTTATACTTGCTTCACGCATAGCCTTAGCAAAACCAGTTACCTCATCTACAGTTTCTCCTTTCATAGAAAGTGCTGTTAATAAAGCTGCAATCTCCACTTCACTAGCAGAACCAATTTTAATTTCCATCATGCACTGGTAAGATTCATCTTCACTTAAATCTTCACCAGAGACAACTTTCTTAAGGCAATCATTAATCATCATAAATAAACACTTCAAACATTAGAATTATCTTACCTTGGTGGCATTTTTCATAATCTGACAACATTCGCGAACTCTAAATTCAGAATTCTCCACATTATTCACCATCACATCAATAAGAGCGCTCCCCACAATAGCTCCATCAGCACCTGCAGCTATAACTTCTCGCACATGCTCTGGTTTAGAAATCCCAAAACCCACACAAATAGGAAGTTGAGTATGAATACGCATTCTCTCCACTAATTCTACAGTACTGACTTTAAGTTGACTCCTCGCTCCTGTAACTCCCATAACTGAAACCACATAAAGAAAACCAGAACATAACTCTACTATTTTCTTAAGTCGTTCATTACTAGTACTCTGAGCAGCTAGAAAGATTTGATTAACACCATTATTTCTAGCAGCCTCAATGGCTATACTCGCTTCTTCAGGAGGCAAATCCGCAGCAAGAACACCATTAACACCACTAATATGGGCTTTTCTATAAAACTTATCAACACCCATTTTATAGATGAGGTTATAATACACTAATAATCCAATAGGAATATCTGTGAATTCCCGAATCCTTCTTACAAATTCAAAACCTTTATCTGTATTCATTCCAGAATTTAAAGCTCTAATATCAGCTGATTGTACTGTAGGACCATCCGCTAATGGATCGCTAAAAGGAAAACCAATTTCCAATGCATCCGCACCGCCATCCACCATCATCCGCACCATCCGGAGTGACGTTTCAAAATCAGGATCACCCGCAACAATAAAAGGTATAAATACTCCTTCACCTTTCTCTTTAACCCTCTTAAACATATCACTATAACTTTCAGCTATGGGATTATTTTCAATCATAACTCATCACCCATCTTCTCTGCAACTAAGAACATATCCTTATCCCCCCTCCCTGAAAGATTCACAATTATAGTTTTACCCTTATTTTCACGCATCTCTGCATATTTTTCTAGATAAGCAATAGCATGAGCACTTTCAAGAGCCGGTATTATGCCTTCATATTGGGAAAGTAATTTAAAACCATGAAGAGCTTCTTTATCAGTAATAGCTACGTACTTAGCACGGCCTGTTACCTTTAAATAAGCATGTTCAGGACCCACACCAGGATAATCAAGTCCTGCAGACACGCAATGAGCTTCACTTATTTGTCCATAATCATCTTGAAGTACAAATGAAAGAGAACCATGCAACACTCCTTCAGATCCAACTGAAAGAGTGGCACCAGTTTTACCACTGTTCACTCCATTTCCACCACCCTCAACGCCAATTAACTCCACTTCATCATGTTCTATGAATTCAGAGAAGATACCGATAGCATTACTGCCACCACCAACACAAGCGATTATCACATCAGGATTTACACCCTCCTTCTCCATAATCTGTTTTCTGGTTTCCCTTCCAATTATACTCTGGAAATGCTTCACCATAGTAGGGTAAGGATGAGGTCCCATTGTAGAGCCGATCAAGTAATGAGTATCCTCCACATTACTAATCCAATTCCTTAAAGCTTCATTTATAGCATCCTTAAGTGTACGTGAGCCATTGTCAACAGGTAAAACCTTAGCATTAGAAAGCTCCATTCTAAAAACATTTAATTTCTGTCTAATCACATCTTCACTGCCCATATAAACTTCAGTAGGCATTTTTAATAATGCACCTACAACTGCAGTAGCAATACCATGCTGCCCAGCACCAGTTTCTGCAATTAATCTTTTTTTACCCATATGTTGAGCTAACAACCCTTGTCCTAATGTATTATTTATTTTATGAGCCCCAGTATGCAGCATATCCTCTCTTTTAAGGTAAATTTTACATCCCAACTTCTCCGAAAGGTTACGTGCATAATATAAGGAAGTAGGTCTTCCAGCAAATTCTCTCAAGTAATAATCCAATTCAACATTAAAATTCTTATCATCTTTATATTTAATGAAGGCAGCTTCCAATTCTTCTAAAGCAGGTATGAGAAGCTCTGGAACAAAAATACCCCCATATTTCCCGAATTTACCATCAGATATCATTCTAAAACTCACCTATAAAATTATATTTTCAAAAAATATATTAAATTAAAAATTTAATTTTTTACTAAATTGTATAATACTTCTAATTTTCTGTTCATTCTTAAATCCAGGTTGATCTTCAACACCGGAATTAACATCTATAAAATCAAATATTTCTGCAATAAAATTTCCTTCATTTTCAAGCTGTTTTAAATTTAATCCCCCAGCTAAAAATAATTCTATATCATCATTAACATTTTTTGCAATTCTAGCAGCTTCAAAAACTAATTTAAGAGGAATTTGCTTCCCAGTGCCACCGCTTTTCCCATGATTCTCATAATCAAATAGTAAAGAATCACAAACCCGGGCGAAATCTTCTATTTCAATTTTTTTCAATTCATTAATTCTTTCAGGAATTCCCACAGCCTTAATTATCTTCAATTCTTTATTAATTGATTCTAATTCCTTTAAACTATTAATATGATCACTTGAAAGTGAATGAAATTGTACTATGTTTATATCTGTTTTTTCTAAAATTAATTCTGCTTCTTTAAGATTATCAGGCTCAATCACCAAGACTGATTTATCTTTAATCTTAAGTTTACTAGTTAATTCATTGATTTTATTAAGTTCCACAAATCGTTGGGAGCGTTTAATATTTATGAAACCGATAAGATCCGCATTATTTTCTTCACATACCATTACATCTTCAGCTCGAGTTATTCCACAGATCTTTACTTTCATCTTCGTTCCACTCTAGAATTTTTAGCAGCACCCACAATTTCAGTTATCTTACCAGACATTTCATCAGATTCCATTATACTAGTCCCCACTAACAGTGCATCAATTCCATAATTAGAGAGTAATTCGACATCATCTCGATTCTTTACCCCACTTTCAGTTACTAAAATAATTTCAGGGGGCACTAATCCTGAGAGTTTCCTTGTACGATTAAAATTTATGCTGAAATCTTCAAAGCTTCGATTATTTATTCCAATTATTTCAGCGCCAGCATTAATGGCCTTCTCTATCTCTCCCTCATTTTTACACTCAACCAGTGCATCCATTCCTAAATATTGGGTGATTAAAATTCCTTCTGATAAATTAGGATAAAGATCAGCCATTAAAAGAACCGCGTTAGCTCCATTAGCCCTTGACTCATATATTTGATATTCATCTAAAATGAAATCTTTTCTAAGCAATGGTAAACCACTAATTTTACAAGCAATCTTCAAATTATTAACACAGCTTTTAAAAAAACTCTCTTCAGTTATAATTGAAGCTGCACTAGCACCCAACTCCTCAAATAATGGTAATACAGTCTCCACTGATAAATTAGAGATGTCACCAACCGAAGGTGATGCTGGTTTGTATTCACATATTATAGACACATCATCATTTTTTAAAAGACTATTTTTGAAGCTTTTCCTCACTTTAATTCTTTTAATATCCTCTTTTAACTCACTTAAAGGTTTATAAAACTTTTCTTTATTTAAAACTTCCCTTCGCCGCTTTATTATATCTGAAAACTCCAAAACTTACATCTCCAGGAAATTTTTTAGTATTCTTCTTCCAACTGGTGTACCCACAGATTCTGGATGAAATTGAAGTCCCACTATAGGATTAATATTATGTTTTATAGCCATTATCATACCTTCACTAGTTCTGGCAATGATTTCAATACATTCCCGAGTTTTTTCACTATTACATACTAATGAATGGTATCTTGCAGCAGTAAGAGGATTTTTAACTCCTTTGAATATATTATCCCCTGTATGGAATATTTGACTCGTTTTACCATGCACTGGCTCTGTACGTATTATTTCACCACCGAAAGCATTGAAAATTCCTTGATGCCCTAAACATACACCAAGGATAGGTGTTAATTTCCCAAATTTCCGTATAACCTGATTACAAATTCCGAAATCTCTCTTATTTTCAGGACGACCCGGGCCAGGTGAAATAACTATTCTCTCAGGATTAAGCTCCTTTATCTCTTCAATGCTTATTTCATCATTGCGTTTAACAGTGATATCTTCATGAAGTTCTCCCATTAACTGATAAAGATTATAAGTGAATGAATCATAATTATCAATAATTAATATCATTTTTCAATCACCCAGTCCCTCTAAGAGCATTTATAAGGGCACTAGCTTTATTCTCGCATTCATAATATTCATTTTCTGGAATCGAATCATGCACTATACCAGCACCAGCCTGTATTTTAGCTTGATTATCTTCACACACCATAGTGCGTATAGTTATAGCAAAATCTGCATTACCATTAAGTGAAAAATAACCCACAGCACCCCCATAAGGTCCACGGGGAATTTCTTCCAATTCATCAATTATTTCCATAGCCCTTATTTTAGGGGCTCCACTAAGAGTTCCAGCCGGAAACATGGCTTTAAATGCATCTACGGATGTTTTATTATCATTCAACTCCCCAGTAACTCGGGAAAATATATGTTGAACATGTGAAAACTTTTTAATCCCCATGTAATCATGTACTTTTACCGAGCCAAATTTACTAACCTTACCCACATCATTTCTAGCAAGATCAACCAACATTAAATGTTCAGCTCTTTCTTTCTCATCAGCTAAAAGTTCTTTTTTTAACAATTCATCTTCAAATTGGTTAGCACCACGTTTTATAGTACCAGCAATAGGATATGTTTCCATCATCCTGTTTTCTACCCTAACTAACATTTCTGGACTAGAACCAATGATTTCTCGATTATCCATTTTCAAATGATACATATAGGGTGAAGGATTTATATTACGAAGTCTTTCATAAAAGGATAGTTTATTACCTTTAATTGTATATTCACGGGCATTAGAAATGACGCTTTGAAATATTTCTCCCGCCTTTATCTTCTCTTTAGCTTGAAGAACCATTTCTTCAAACTTATCCTTACTGAAATGATGTCCATTTTCCTTAAAGCTTATCCCATCAATCTCAACTTCTTCTTCTTTAGAAATATTTTTTAACTCTTCAGATCTATCTTCATTAAGAGTTACATATTCACATTTATTTCGGATTCTATCGAATATTATTCCATCTAAAAATAATCCGAATTCAAAATCTGGATAAACACCTTCCTTAATTTCAATAGGTTCGAAGTGTCGAACTGACTCATAGGACACGTAACCCACTAATCCACCACGAAATCCTTTTTTTCCATTACTAGATGAAATAATTTTTTTTATTTCATCAAAAGGATTTTCTACATCAATTTCCTGTTTATCACCATCTTTCTCTATTTCCAATATATTATCCTGTGCTTTTAAAGTTGCAACTGGTTTAAATCCTAAAACTGAAAATCTAGCCATTCCACTATCACTTTCCATAGATTCTAAAAGAAATGCATGAGGATAGTTGTTATATATTTTTTTAAATAGTTCGAATGGAGAGTCAAAATTTAGTTTTATACTTTTAGGTTCATTTATTCTAATATTAAAATCGCCAAAAACATTCACAGCCTTTCATTATTATTCACCAACTCAAATTTCTTTATTAAATTTTTATTTTTGGATCAACTAATTTTATAATATTGAATTTAGTTCCAACAATTAAATTATTATATACATTACTGTTATATATAAAGCTTTAGTGTACATATTTATACATAATAATTATAAGTATTCTAAAAAATATTTTAAATAAAAAATAGAATTTAAATAGAAATATATGAAGTTTTGAAATTAAAATTAGGAAAGTGAAAATTGAATGTGGAATAAAATAAAATATAAATTTGAGAAATACCCAGCAAGAATGCGCATAGCTAGAAAAATAGTGGAACTAGGGTTACACATCACTGAAAATGGTAAAATATACTGTGGAGACGTGGAAATAACCGACGTAGCCATAGCAAGATCAGTAGGGGTAGACCGGAGAACAATAAAAACCACAGTCAATGTTATACTCAAAGACCATCAACTAAGAGAAATATTCGAAAATATATATCCCGCCGGAACACTCCTAAAAAACGTAGCAGGAAACCTAGGATTTGGTGTAGTAGAAATAGAAGCACATGCCAATAATCCAGGCATATTAGCCCATGCCACACAACTCATCTCCCGTGAAAATATTAGCATCAGACAAGCCCATGCAGGAGACCCTGAACTTGAAGAAAATCCCCGCCTCACCATAATAACTGAAAAACAAGTTAAAGGCGAATTAATTAATGAATTTTTAAAGATCAAAGGAGTTAAAAGAGTTTCAATTTACTAAATATAAAAATTAAATGAATCATATTATTTTTATTTAATAGAATTTTTTATAAAATTAATAAATGGTTAATAATTTTTTTATTTAAGAAATAATTACATTAAAATATTTATTCTTTAGTAAATAATGTAAAAAATGATTCAAAGAAATTATTTAATTTTCGATTCAACGATGATTTAGAAATGTCCGCTAAAAATGCTCTAGTAGTAGAAGATGAGAATATAGTAGCTTTAGACATAAAAAATAATCTACATGATTTATGGTTTAATGTACCATATTTAAATTCTTACGGAGAAGAAGCCGTAAATAAAGCTTTTGAAAACCAACTCGATTTCATCATGATGGATATCATATTAAAAGGAAAAATCGATGGATTAGAGGCTGCTCAAAAAATTTTAGAAACATTCAACATTCCCATAATTTTTCTAACAGCTAATAATAAAAAAGTATTAGACAGTACTTGAAGATTAAAATACTATAATTATATACATAACCATTCAATAAAAAAGTTTTAGAAGATGTTATAAAGAATCTTTCAAAAAATCAGAGAATTAAAATAAAAAAAAGATGATTTAAACTTCTTTATAATATATTTAAATATTATTTCTAAATAAAAATTTCATTCCTCTTCATCTAAGGCCTTAAAGAGTTCATCCCAAGCTTCAAGAGATTCTTTAGCTTCTTGGTCAGTTAATACTTCAATAGCATATCCTGAATGAACTAAAACGTATCTGCCTACTTCTAAATCTCCTACTAAATCTAATTTAGCTTGCTGTCTTACCCCTCCAAAATCCACGGTAGCCACGTTATCATTGATTTCTAGTATCTGTGCTGGTGCTGCAATACACATAATTAAATATCCCCTTTTTTTTATTCTAATTTGGATTTTTTAATCCATATTTAATAGTATTAAATATTTTTGAAGTTTAAATATAAAATTTAAAAAAAATCTTTAATTAATTCTATTATGTTACATTTATTATATAAATAGATTTTTTGGATAATTAAAAAAAAAATTAATAAAGATCAAATTTTAGTTTATTATTTAGAAAAATATTTTCAATAAATTAAAAATACTGGTTAAAAAATATTTATATTGAGTTTCAACAAATTTTTTTTTAAATTCATATAAATTAAAGGGGAGTTTAATATTATGAAGATATTAGTTATTGGTGGAGGCCCAGCAGGCCGACTAGCAGCAATAGAAGCAGCACAAATTGGAGAGGAAGTAATTCTTATAGAAAAAGAATATATAGGCGGTAAATGCCTTAATCACGGTTGTATGATTAATTCAGCATTAAATGATGTAGCTAGATTAATAAAAGACTCTCAAAAATTCAATGAACTAAATATCACATCAGAAATAAATAATATTAATTTCCAAAACTTATCTAAGGGAATTAAAGATACCATATCAAAAATAAGAAGAGCAGAAGAAACTGAAACTAAAAAAGCAAATGTTAAAATTTTAAAAGGCACAGCCGAAAAAATTGACCCAGAAAATAAAGAAGTCATAGTAGATTCTAAAACCTATGAATTTGACAAGTTAATAATGACAACAGGATCAAGAGCATATATACCACCAATAAAAGGTTCAGAGAATGCTAAAACATATGAAGATACACTAGAATTTAAAGAAGTACCTGAGAACCTTATAATAGTAGGGAGTGGAGTTATAGCTGCGGAATATGCGGGAATATTCTCTGCACTAGGCTCAAAAGTACACGTATTATGTAGAAACAATTTCCTAGGAGTTTTAGAGGAAGACGTTAAAAATTATGTTGTAAAAAAACTTTTAAGTAAAATAGAGATCTATGAAAATCTTAAAGCCAACGAGATAAAAAAAGATGGCGTCATCACAGATAAAGGTTTCATACAAGGTGATGTTCTCTTAGCAACGGGAATGACACCTAATTCTGAATTATTAAATGATATAGTTAATTTAGGTGAAATTGGTGAAGTAATTGTAAATCAGAGAATGGAAGCCAGTGCAAAAGATATCTATGCTGCTGGAGATTTAATTGGTGGAATAGGAACCACACCAGTTGCTAGAATGGAAGGAGTAGTTGCTGCAAGAAATGCTTGTGGAATAATTACTGAAGCAGATTACAGATTCATACCCAATTCCATATCACTCTACTATGATATAGCATTTTTTAGTCAAGAAGACATTAATTTAATGGATGAAAAAATAATTGAAGGTTCTATACCAGGTTTCGCCGGGCCGGGTGCTTTTTGGAATGTTCTCGATCATAACACGGGATTCACTAAAGTGAAAGTGGACTCAGAATCTGGTGAAATTCGTGATGTTTCATCTATATCACCATCAGCACGCACTAGTATGGCTTATATCTCTAAAATGATGAGAGATAAATATAAAACTTATGATTTCGATGATTTTATGGAAACACACCCCTCCACGGATCCTATATATAAATTGATGAGGCTTTTCTCTAAATTCGGATAAAAAAAATTAATAAAAAAAAGTTAATTAAAAAAAAATTTTATACTTTTTTAATTATTTTTTTATTTGATTATATATTATCTGCGCAATCTTATCTGAAGATGCTAAAACATCATTACCATATTTAAGGGCATTCTCTTTCATTTCATCTAGTTCATTAAATCCTCTTCTAGTAACTTCCTCTAGATCCTCTAATTCACTCTCTAATACTGCACCTTCAAAAACAGCAGCTAAATTATGATATCGACCCCATTTCACCCCTAAAAGAGCTATAACTGGTAATTGACAAGCTATAGCTTCATGAATCATCATCCCATCATCAGTTAAAACTGTAAGATCAACAATTTTATATAAATCCTGCATCCAGTCAACATATCCTAAATAAATAATATTTTCTTCTTTTAGGTATTCTTGAATGTCTTCTTCGTCTTCTTTTAATGGTTCACCTACTACTAGGATATTAACATTTAACCCGCTTTTAGCGATTTTTTTAACGCCTAAAGCCATTTTCCCGAAAAGCCATGAACCTGATGAGAATAGTATAGATGGACGGTATTCTTTAAATTCTGGTGGCATCATTTCAAGTGCTTTTTCTTTACTACCCACTATAATATCGGGATTAACAGGGGAATAAGCTTTATGAATATTCGTATTAGTTAAATCCATTTGGAATAAGTTTGATTCAGGAAGAGCAATTGTAGTGGTTATTTTAGTGCATACCTGTGCATCAGCCGGGGTGATTAAAATACCTACTGAGGGTATTCCTGCTATTAGGGCACCTACACATCCGACTACAGCTCCACCCCCAATAATGCCCACCACTACATCTGGCTTGATTTTCTTGCATAATCGACTAGTTTCCCAAGCAGCTTTAAATGTTTTAAAAGCAGCTTTAGCCAGTGAAGCTTTAGTGGCAGCATGACCTCCTGCTTGGGGTATGCTTGTTGTATACCATTCTAAACCATTTTTTTTAAATAATATACCCGGAGCAGTGCGATCCAATGCAAATTCACATTCAACACCTTTATTCGATAATGCCTGGGCAATGTTAATGGCGGTTACAGTATCCCCACCCATACCTCTTCCAGTAACTATTAATAATGCCTTCAATAAATCACCTTTAATTTTTTTTTTAATTCAACAGGACATTTTACTTCTAATTCCTATTAATTAGATTGATAAATATTCTTTTATTAAACTCTTAAATTTATATATAAAAAAAATTTTTCTTAAATACTAAAAATTTCTAAGATTAAAAAAATTGTAGAATGCTAATCATTATTATCTTTAACTGGTTAAACAAATTTGTATTCCATATAATTTCATACACACCAGATATAGTTTAAACAAATGCTTGATATTGGATTCCATACCCATTGCAGTATCCGGTACGGGCATTTTCATCTTTTTTTAGAATATGGATTTAAAACTAGTCTTCTAAATCCTAATAATCTATAAATTCTTTTTTTAATGATTATCTCCTTTTTATTAAGTAAGATTCTACGTATCAGATCACCTAATCCACCACCGGTTAAAACATCCATTACATAATCACCGTAAGTCGGTTCTGGAATCAGTAACTTATCTTCCAAATAATATTTGAGATTCCATCTCCTGATGAAGGCTATTAACATTGAAGTTATTATCAGAAGAACTAATACAATTAAAAGAACACCCCAACTTTCCCCACCATGAGAATTAGTTAAATTAAATCCTAAGAGTGCATATATGACACCTAAACCAACACCAAATGAATGATTACCTACTTCACCCAACATAATTTTTCCCATATAATCAAATGGAGCATATCCGAGGCAAACTGCTAAAATAATTAATGCTAGAGAATAAGGGTTTCCAGTGGTTAAATAGAGAATTAAAGCCATAAATAAACTCATTATAATCACAGTTGAGCAGGTTGCTCCCGGTTGCATGTCAGCTATATTCATGGGTTGTATCATCAATCCTATAAGAATAGCCGCCGGCCCGAAGTAATAGAATCCCACAATCATAACCAGTAACATTCCAATACCCCTGGATAGTTGGCCTAATTCAACTGGAAGACCATTGATTTTTTTCCTGCCAGTTAAATCATCTACAAATGCAAAAACTCCAATTATTGCAATTAAATAATTACCAGGAGGAGGAAAAAATATTATTAATAATATAAATGGAGCTAAACCCACAGCACGAGGTGTTCCACCCCTTACACTAGTATATAAATTACCTCCCCACCGGGTAATAATTGTTTTAAATAACAATGTAAAAATTGCTGATAAAATAAATATTAATATAAGTAGGATTATTTGATTCAAAATTTATTCACCAATTATATTTTAATAAACTATTAACCTTGAAAGTTTAACTTTAAATTTAAAAAAAAATTGAATTTTTCAGATTTTATAGGAGAATCATTTTTTTTATATAGCATACCTTAAAAGCGCTGCAATTCCACCTAACGCAGATAATTGTTTCCCACCCTCATGTTCACTACTTATAACCATCACTTTACCCCCTAAATTCTCAGTGACATCCATCAACTTCTCCACATCTTCATTACGAAGCAACACATCAATAACCAGCAACTGTTCCACAGCACCAGTATCAACAGCATTCTTAACTTCATTTTTTCCATAAGTCACCATATTAGAAGATTTACCAACTTCCTGCAATAATTGATTAATCAACCGCATTTCCTGAGCAATACGTCCTTCAGTAGCCATTTCCTCCAGAACACCCTTCTGTAAAATTTCTCTAATCCCCGCTCTTCCACCCGCTCCAGTACTCTCCAAAAGAGCAATTTTAGATAGTTCAGAGTAATTATCATCAAGAAACTTATAAAAATCATTTTTCCAAAAACCAGGGCCACCAATAACTATCCCCTCAATCCCCTCAAAATTACTAATAGTTTTGATGATTTCATCATAAAAATCATTTAAAATTTTCTGCCTATTCTTCTGTACTTCTCTTTTACCAGAGATTCCCCCAATAATAGGGCCGTAATACTCCACCCCATACTGCCGTAAAATACCCAGATCTGCAACATCATCTTCAATAATAATTACTAAGGCTCGAGGTGTTTTCGATGCTTTGATCGCGTCTTTAATTCTCTTTTGATGCCAACGAGTCCATCTTTCCTTTTGGATTTTAACAGAATTTTTAAGCTTCAAATCTAAGGTGTGATGAGAACCTAAAGGAACTAAATCTTCTGGTCCTCTTTCAATAATACCCGTAGCGCGTAGTTTCCCCGTGTACTTATGAAATTTAATGCTTTCAACACGTATGCCAATGAAAAATGTTTTTTTAATTCCTCGGTCACTACGTAATCGTTCTCCAGTTGTATCTTGAATACGGCGAGTGGTTCTAGATGAGACAAGGTCACCAGGCTCTATAATATGAGATAAATGCCATAAATCATCTAGAGTTTCAGGTAACAACTCTATAAGTCCTTTTCTAGCATCTTGATGAACTATACGCATTTATAAAAACCACTTTTTATGGAATGTAAAGAATGAATATGAATTTGATTATGGGGAAAAAAATCGTGTATAATCTTATTTATTTATATTATTAATCATTTTTTTTATTATCCATTATTCATAAGTTTTCTCTTATTTTCGAAGAAAAATTAATTATCAATATTTAATAATGTTTATGATAGTATTTTAGAAGCTGGATAAGATTAAAAATATGATTTAGAACATTTTTAGATTATAAAAGTAAATGAGTATATACTAAAGATTTAAAATACATGGTTTTCCATAGATAACTCTTATGCAAGTGGCGGTTATTGGTGGCACTCGTGGATTGGGAAATTGGATAGCTAATTTTCTTAAAGAAAGTGGATGTGATGTTATCATCACCGGTCGAAATTCTTTGAGGGGAAAGGAGATATCTGAAAAAATTGGGGTATTCTATACTTCCAATAATATCGAAGCTGCATCCAAAGCTGAAATAGTGATTGCAGCGGTTCCTATCGATGTATCTTCTAAAATAATAATGGAGGTTGCTCCACATCTAAAAGAAGGTTCATTACTAATGGATGTAACTTCTGTAAAGGAAGAACCATCAAGGGTGATGGAGGAATTTATTCCGGATGGTGTGGAATTTATCCCGACTCATCCCATGTTCGGTCCCAGAATTAAATCCCTGGAGGGTCAGGTTGTTGTATTAACACCATTAACTAAAGGTAAATGGTACGAGAAAGTAATTAAATTTTTGGAATCAGAAAATACTCGCGTTATTGAAACCACTCCCCAAATTCATGATCAGATGATGAGTATCGTCCAAGGTTTAACTCATTTTACATACATCAGTATTGCTGTAACATTGGAACGATTTCAAGTGGATGTTAAGATGTCCAGAAAATTTGCAAGTCCAGTGTATAGTTTGATGCTTGATATGATTGCTAGAATAGTTTCACAGAATCCTTATATGTATTATGCTATTCAAACTCAAAATCATTACGTTGCAGAGGTCCATAATCAGTTTTTCTCCACTATACAGGAGTTAAATGATATAATAACTCATAATGATGAGGATAGATTTGTAAATATCATGAGTTCAGCAGCTAAATATTTAGATGATTTAGAAGCATCTCTTGGAAGGTCAGATAAAGCGATATCTGCACTTACCGGGGAGATTAGGATATTGAAAAGTTCATTAGGTGAAGAAGTTGGTTTGAAACATATATATTCTGGAAAAATTCATTTAGGAATTTTAGAGGATATTACACCAGATTTTATAACTTTAAATAGTCATAACACGTTAATTAAATTAAAAATATCGAATATAGAAATTTTAAGTCAAAATGAATTGATTCAATACAAAAATGAAAATTATCCAAAGAAGATTTTCGATGTTTCTGTTATTCTACCTCAAGATTCTGATCCAGATGTTATATCCAACACATTAAGGAATTTAGAAGATGTGGTGCATGTTTGTGTTAAGGATGTTTATAAAGGCGGTCAGATTGAATCTGGAATGAAGAGTATCACCTTTGAATATGAAGTTATAAATCCAAAAGCTAGAAATAATGTTGAAAAACTTCTAAAAGGTTTTGGTGGAATCTTACGTTAAAAATTTCCGTGTAAAATTTATAATAAATATAAACATGGAGATAAATGTTTTTCCTATTTTTTTTAAAAAATTTTTCTTTTATATATCTCATTTTCCACAGTGCTTACATAGGCTTTTAAATCATACTATTACCAAGAATTTCCTGCCGATTGAATATTGTATTCAATAATCCTAGCAGAACTTCATATAACGTTATTATTTTAAAGTATTTCATAGTTTACTTTAAATTCATCTATTGAATTGATTCTAGTAGATTTAATCATAACTAAAGCTTATACTAGAATTTATTAATCTTTAATTTTGGACAAAACATTTATATATATTAAACTACAATGTTATAGTAACATAAGTTAACTAAAATATCATTGAAGTATAATTACTTTTTTAACAATTTAAAAATTCACAATGAACATTTAATGATGTAAAAGGAGGATTTTATCATTAACACTAAAGAAATGAAATTAAAAGTAGCAGAAGCATACTCCCAAGGAGACGTAGGTAGATCCATAGCTAGAATAGACCCTAAATGCATGGAAAAACTTGATCTCCTAGACGGAGATATAATAGAAATTGAAGGCAAGAAATTAACCGCTACCACAGTAGCCTCATCCCAATTAGACATAGGATTAGGAATCATCAGAATAGATGGTTACATTAGAAAGAACGCCGGAACATCAATCGGAGAAGAAGTCAATGTAAGACACGCTAACGTTAAAGAAGCTCAGAAGATTACCCTGGCGCCTGTCGATCAAAAAATCAGAATTACAGGAGATGTTAAAGGAGCATTTCAAGGTCGTGTACTCTCCAAGGGAGACATAATAATCACTGGGATCAGACAACAAACAGTACGAAGCGGATTATTCGATGAATTCTTCCGTGAAATGGGTACTAGCGTCAGTCCAATGGGAGAATTAAAACTCGCAGTAACCAACACGAAACCCGCAGGAGTAGTTAAGGTCACAGGAATCAGTGAAGTTGAAATACAATCAGAACCCGTTGACATAGCTAAATTAGAAGGAGTAAAAACTCTTATAGATGTGAACTATGAGGATATCGGTGGACTCAAAGAAGAAGTTAAAAAAGTTAGGGAAATGATAGAAATACCACTCAAAAGACCTGAACTCTTCGAAAGACTGGGAATATCACCACCTAAAGGAGTATTAATGCACGGACCACCGGGAACAGGTAAAACATTACTAGCTAAAGCAGTAGCTAATGAAACTGATGCACACTTCATCAGCATTCAAGGACCGGAAATCATGAGTAAATATGTGGGCGGATCCGAAGAAAGACTCAGAGAATTCTTTGAAGAAGCAGAAGAAAACGCTCCAAGTATAATTTTCATAGATGAATTAGATGCAATAGCTCCAAAAAGAGAAGAAGTATCCGGAGAAGTAGAAAGACGAGTAGTAGCGCAACTACTAACGTTAATGGATGGACTTAAATCAAGAGGCCAAGTAGTCGTGATAGGAGCAACTAATAGAGTTGATTCTTTAGATGGTGCACTGCGACGTCCAGGACGGTTCGACCGGGAGATTGAGATTGGCGTACCAGATAAAGATGGTCGTCGAGAAGTGCTTCAAATCCATACCAGAGGAATGCCATTAGATGAAAATGTAGATCTCGATGAAATTGCTGAGATAACCCATGGTTTTGTAGGTGCAGATTTACAGTCACTTTGTAAAGAATCAGCTATGAGAGTTATAAGGAGAGTACTCTCTGAAATTAAGGGTGACGAGGAGATTCCACAGGAAACTTTGAAGAAAATGATTATTAATAAGAATGATTTCAAGGAAGCCCTTAAAGAAATTCAACCATCAGCACTTCGTGAAGTAATGGTACAGGTTCCTGATATAAAATGGGATGATATAGGTGGTTTGGAATCAGCTAAACAGGAGTTGATAGAGGCTGTTGAATGGCCTTTAAAATATCCTGAGAATTTTGAAAAATTCGGGGTTAAACCACCTAAAGGAGTTCTTATTTACGGTCCACCCGGCACTGGTAAAACGTTACTAGCTAAAGCAGTAGCTAGTGAAAGTGCATCCAACTTCATAGCTATCAAAGGTCCTGAATTACTATCTAAGTGGGTTGGTGAATCAGAGAAAGGTGTACGTGAAGTATTTAGAAAAGCTAGACAAACAGCACCAACAGTAATATTCTTCGATGAAATTGATTCTATAGCCTCCACTAGAGGTGGTTCCAGCTCTGACAGTGGTGTCACCCAGAGAGTGGTTAATCAACTTCTCACTGAAATTGATGGTATGGAAGAGTTAACGGATGTAGCTGTAATTGCCGCTACAAATCGAGTGGATATACTGGATCCGGCATTAGTACGGCCTGGAAGATTTGACAGACATGTAAAAGTAGAAGCACCTAATGAAGCAGGTCGTTTAGCAATATTCAAAGTTCACACTAAAAAAATGCCTTTAGCAGAAAATGTGAGCCTTAAAAGACTAGCTAAAGAATCAGACGGCTATGTAGGTTCAGATATCGAAGCTGTATGCCGTGAAGCCGTTATGTTAGCTCTCAGAGACAACTTAGAAGTAGATAATATATCAATGAAATACTTCAAAGAAGCCATGAAGAAGGTTAAGACTGAAGAAAAAGTGGAATTGGTACAGTATCATTAGATTAAAGGTTTAAGAAGAAAGTAATTTTTTTACTTTCTTCCAGTCATTTATTTTTTTTTAATTCAAATTAGCTCAGTTTTAATCATTTTTTTTTTATACTGTTTAACATTGTTAGTTTTAGATTAAAACAAATCAAATCATTAAAATATTTTTAAAGATTAATTTATAATTCTTGCTTTTGTATAAGAAATTCTATAGTAGATCTAATCTTAAGATCAGCTAATAATGAGTTCTATATTAGTTATGAGGTCTCTCCAGAGATTAGATAGGAAATATTAAATATTAAAAAATGCAAAAGAATAAATAAGGTAAATTAGGGGCCAATTTATTATGGTGGAAAAAACCGATGATAAAAATCAAATTACTCCAAAAATTGTTGTAACGTTGATTATAGTAAGTTTAGCAATTTTTTATTTATTTATAGCCATAGGAATAGCTGTTATATTAGTAATATTTTTTGTGATATGGTTAGTAAACAAATTACGGAGAAATCAGGAAGATTTGGGAAAAAAATAATCTAATCAAATTTAAAATGTTTCTATTTTTTTTATTCATGTTTACTAAGCCAAAAATCCTCGACAGATTTCACTATAATTTTGTATTCATTTAAGCCATTTGATTCGTTTAAAGAATGAATAGGACAACTTAAATGTTTCTCAGCTTCTTCTTTAATGCTTAAATCCTTGGTTAAAATAACCACTGGTATACATTTTATACCAGCTTCTTTAGCAATCTCTTGTAATAAATTCCATTCATCCTTTTTAAAAGAATGAATATCAAATATTACAACATCTGGTCGGGGCATATCACTAAATACATTCATTTGAAACATCATTTCCAATGCTTCATCTCCATTGCCTACAAAACGGAAATTATTGGGAATAGATGATTCTTTAAACAATATACTGAACTCTCGCAAATCACCAGAATTGTTTTCAACCAACAAAATCTCCACAGGCTTAATCGTTTTCATTACCATTTTTTTTAACATCCATTCAATAGCAAAATAATAAATATTTCCATGATATTAAATAAATCTTTTCTCATTTTTATGTTGTAAATCAAGCATTTCTACAAAATTCAGTATTAATAAAAACCAGAAAACTTATCCTATACGCATTATTCATTATTTTCACAAGAACACCTAATAGCCCACAACTCCTATTAAGCAATCATTTAATAATGCTATGAAAAATGAATTATGTAGAAAAGGGGTTCAGCAGGCTAGTTTAACTCCTAGACAGAAGCAGAAACAGAGTTTATTAAAGCAAAATGTTCAGAAATTACTTGAAGAGAATGGTCTTATTGAAGTGTTATAATTGATACTTCGTAATGAAAAGTTTAACGAAGTTAAAATGAGAATTTAATATAAAAAATTTTTTTGTTTTAAATTTATGGTTTTCCCATCAATAAGCCCATCCATTTGGTTCTTTGATTTATTTTTTTAAGCTCTTTATCAAATTCTTTAAGTTGGATTTTATTCTTTTTCATCCTTTTCATATCTATACTTCCCTCCTGCGATTACCCTATATGTATCCTGATGGGGTGTAATATACAGGGGGGTGTAGTAGTGATACGCCTATTATCCATGCCAGAATCCATGCTAGTATTAATCCTATACACCAGTAAAAACCATTATATCTTCTGTTTCTCTCCTGCCGAATATTCAAATCCATAGGTCTTCCTTCATTCTCTTTACCTTTCACAAATGCTATAAAACAATGTATTTCAGTTCCGTTTTCCAGCTCCAGTACTTGACTAGCTAATTTGGTTTTCATGTTTGTTCTTTTCATGAAACATTTTCATTTCTTGCGAGTCATTAGTCTGGTTGATAATCTTTCAGGTAGTTATGACTTGTTGATTTATAAATATGATTCTCCTTGATATTAATATAGAGTAATTTTATTTAAATTATACTTTTTTAGATTCTTACAATTCTTAATAACTTCTGGTAATCGTCCTTTATTGTATTATTAAAGATTATATCTGTTAAATGGTAAGATATAGAGATTTTCTATTTACTTCATTTTTTTTTTAATTTTGTTGGTTAATTTTTGGGTAATTTTAGTTATTTGTTTGATTTTTTATATTTTCTGGGGTTTTTTCTTCTTTTTTCCTTTATT
>JACWMK010000054.1 GCA_015661405.1 Methanobacterium sp. | reverse complement strand
ATTGGGTAAAGGCTCAACTTTTTATTTTACCATTCCTTTAAAACAAGATAATCAAGGTTTAATCTAAATTAAACTAATATTTTTTGAGTATTGAAATATTTTTTAATCTAAATATAATAATTTAGCCCCTTAGATTTTTTTCTTTTTGAAAATGATTTACTTTAGTTTTTTACGTGATCTAAAGAGTTTTTATTATGTCTTTCCTAAAATACATTTTTATATTTGTTTTATAATAGTAATAGGCCTTCTAAACCGTTAAATTTAAATATTAATGCTTACATATATTTATTTGGCGATAAAAATGAAGCACCATTTAAATTACGATAAAGAAGACCCAAATTATATCTTGTTAAAGAAAATATTTAAAATTATCGGTTCTAGAAAATCAAAAACAATAATATCTTCAAAAGGCGTAAAAAACGTTAATATGATGATTTTATCAACTAAAATCATTTTCACATCCATATTTTTCAACATAACCCTTAAATTTGTGGTTCGAGAGTTAAAAAGAGATAAAAAGCTGAGAAAATTCTTCGAAATTTCAGATGAAGTTCCAGATGCATCTCAGATATCAGAATTTTTATCAAGATTTAAAGCCGATACGTACATTAAAATAGCAAACAGCATATTAATGCAAACAAATCCACTTAAAAGACGTGGAAAATTGACATTTTTAGTTGATGCAACTCCAATTGATTTAGATTATAATACAAAACGCAAAAAACGTTCCAAAGAATACTTGAAAAAGCAAAATCTAAAATGGAGTTATTCATCCTCTTATGGTTATTATATTGGATTTAAAGCTACAATAGTTATTGAACATGAATCTGCAATGCCTGTTGCTATTGTAATCCATTCTGGAGCCCCGCACGATTCCAAAATTTTCAATGAAATAATGGAAACACTGAGAAAACGAAGAATTATCCGAAACAAAGATATATTAATATTTGATAAAGGATATTACAGTTATAAAAACTATCAAATCGGAATTTCCAGTTATAAAATCGTTCCTTTAATTTTCCCAAAGGATGATTTCAAAATTCGAAAATTAGATGATATGTTAACTTATCCTCTGCAAGTATTTAGAGATAAAAAACAAGAAGCGAAAGCTAGAAAGTTATATAACATGTTAAAAGTGGTATTATTCGAAAAAATAAAGAATTGGAAACAATTTAAACCTATACGTGGAAAAATCGAAGACTTTTTCAAATTATGTAAATCAGGACTAAAATTGAAAAAATTACACAAATATACGCCTGAATCAGCTAAAAGAACCACAATACTAATTGTATTTTTAGCAGGACTCATCACAACACTCGGCTACAACTCAAAAAAAAGTAATTATTTAAAAAAAACAAAAATAATTAATTCAAATAATAATAAATCAAGATATTTTTTATTGTCTTTTAGTGAATAAATATGTTCCAATTATAACCGTAACCACGTCAAAGATAACTATAATTAGGAGTTCATAAGACATGGGGAATAACGTATGCCATCCCGGTATCATTACCCCTCGCAGAGTATCAACACCATAGGTTAATGGATTAATGTAAAACACCCATTTTAAATATGAAGGTAAACTCGTTACAGGGAATAATGCACCACTTAAAAAGAACATAGGCAAGTTAACAAAAGTCACAATAGTTCCAAAGCTTTCCAAACTAGTCATGAGACTGGCAATGATCAAACCAATACAAGTCAAACCTACTGTAATTATTATCATTATGGGGATGGCTAAGCTAACTCCAATCAAAGTTAGCGGCACAGCAATAATAATCCCTAGTAAAATTACAATGATTCCTTGAAACATGGCAGCGTTGGCTACTCCAAGCATTTTACCTGCAAAAATAGAGATTCTACCAATAGGTGCTACTAATATCTCCTTCATAAAACCAAATTGTCTATCCCAAATCACTGAGATACCCAGGAATATGGCTGTAAAAAGAAGTGACTGTGCAATAATACCTGGCAGAAGGAATTGTAGATAATTTACACCAGGTATCGATACTGATAACCGTAAACCACTACCAAAAATTACAAGCCAGAGTACTGGCGTTACCACTGAACTAATTAATCTTGACCTGTCACGTACAAAACGTTTAAGTTCACGTCGCCATAAAGCAGAAATACCTCGATACTCACTTATTTTATCCTCCCCCTCATCCTAGCAGCCATTCCAGTAAGCTCTTTGCCCCCACCGCCTTCACGAATTTCTCTACCAGTAAAGTACATAAACACATCATTTAGATCTGGCTCTCGTATTGAAATATTATTTATGTAAACGCCATTTGACACTGCTAATTCAACGATACGTGCCAATGCAGTATGTGCATTTTCAACAGTTAAATTAAGTTCTTTTTCTGTTATCATAATATTATCAGCGAGTTTGGCTTCAGTGATTTTTTCAGATAAAAGATCGTTATTATTGGATTCAATGATTATGGTTTCACCACCCAATTCAAGTCTAAGTTTTTGAGGAGTGTCTAATGCAATAATTTTGCTCTTGTCGATTATTGCTATGCGGTCACATAATTTATCCGCTTCTTCCATGTAATGCGTTGTAAGTATAATGGTAATATTCTCGCGTTTCTTTAATGCACGAATATAATTCCAGATATGTTCACGGCTTTGCGGATCTAAACCTACTGTAGGTTCATCCAGGAATAATACTCGGGGATAGTGTATTAAACTTCTAGCTATTTCCAACCGGCGCCTCATACCTCCAGAATAAGTGTTAACGTTATGTGAAGCACGATCCTCTAATTCAACTAATTTGAGTACTTCATCTATTCTGGAATGCATAACGTCACGCGGTACATCATACAGATCAGCGTGTAACTTCATATTCTCCATACCCGTGAGTTTATCATCTATACTAGGATCTTGGAAGACTATACCTATGGAACGCCGCACATCAGATGCTTCTCGCCTGATATCGTAGCCTTCTACTTTAGCCGTGCCTGAGGAAGGTTTCAAGATAGTACATAACATAGAAATGAATGTACTTTTACCAGCACCGTTGGGACCGAGCAAACCAAATATTTCACCTTGATCAACCTTTAGATTCACATTATCTACAGCAGTCAGCTTATCAAATTTTTTAGTTAAATCAATAGTCTCTATAGCTGTCATTATAGCACATATTCCTTAAAAATAGTAATTAAAAAAAAATATTAGGTTTTTAAAAAACTTATTATCAATTAATCTATTTTTAGTTTAAATAGTTTATATAATTTAATATGGAGTTTAATTAAACCACTTAAATTTTAAAAAAAAATATTTAGAGGTATTAGGTTTTAATGTAAATTATATTGATTCATAAAATTTTTTTAAAAAAAGTAATAATATTTTAATAATTTATAAATTTAATTTTTATTGTTTTCCTTTTATCAATTCAGCAATTTTTTGATTGGTATTTCCAGTGTATAATCCACCATGGTAAGTAATTACTTTTTCTATGTCATATTGAGTTAATTTTTGAAGTGATTCAACAGCTGAATCCATGTCAGGAGTATGTTCTGGGTTCGGTCCAACTAATTCCCCATCTATGATATTTAACATGTCACCAGCTATAAGAATTTTACTTTGTTTAAGATATAACACTATGTGGCCTGGAGTGTGACCTGGAGTGTGGATAATACGGATTCCACCGCAGTATGGTAATTCAAACTCATCTTTAACTGTTTCATCAACTTTAGCTTTAGGGGGATTTTGAAACAATTTCTGCATTGCATTACGCTGCTCCTCAGGCATGGATTTAAGTTGCTCTTGAAGTTGTGCCATACGCTCTGGAGTCATTTTATTCAACCTTTTCTCGCCTTGGATGTATGGTTTGTCCTCTATATGTGCAAGTACTTCGATTTTATGATCTGATTCTCTTAAAATATCAGGCAAACCTCCAATATGATCCATATCTTGGTGAGTTATAATTATTTTATCAAGATTATCGAATGATACACCAGCTTTACTCATTTCCTCTTGAATTCCAGGTAATCCGCCAGGTAAACCTGCATCCACTAGAATCACGTTATCATCATCCCAAATCAAAGTTGGATGAATAACACTTTCTATTCCACCCATATTCATAGCCAAATCCAACATATAAATATTATCAGTTATTTTCATCTCAAAATCCTCCTAATATTTGATTAAAAAACCTCATTTGATTAAAAAAAAAATATTTAAAAAAAGAATTTTAAACTTATTTCAATAATTTTATATTTAAAATGAACCTACAAATTTAAGCGATTATAATTGTGATTCAATTTCATCAGCATCCATTATTCTCTCACAATAATAGCATCTAAGTATTACAGGTTCTTTTACGATGACATAAAATTTAGTTTCCACTGGCTCTCCCGTGTTAGTTATACAGTTAGGATTGAGGCAATTTAATATACCATTTATTTCATCTCGAAGTTGAACTTTACCTTTACCTACTATTTCATAATCTCTTATAATGTTAATAGTGGCTTTAGGTGCTATTAAAGCGATTTTATCCACTTCTCGGGGTGCTAATTCTCTTCCTTCAATCTTAACAATATCTTTACTTCCCATTAGAGAGGACTGCACATTCATTGCTATAGTTACAGCTGTCGCTTCATTGGGTAAACCTAATATTTTAAGTACACTAAGAGCTTTATTAGCTTTTATATGATCTATAACTGTTCCATTTTTTATAGGTTTGACCTTAAGTTCACGGGGAGTTTTCATTTTTTTTTATAAACTCCTTTTTTTCAAATAATATTTAGAATTTTTTATTTTTTAATTAGTGCCGACGAGTAATTCCACAAATTTAGCATATACTGGTCTGGTGATGAATATTCCAATTAAAACTCCTACAATAGTGGTAAATGCGAAGCCGACTAATACTCCGAGTCCAGATCCAGTGGAATATCCCACGTAGGCTATGGGTAACATGGCAGCGATAAGTGTTGCTGCAGACGCGTATATAATGAAGAAAGCACTTCGTATTCTTAATCTGAATCCAGTGATTCTTCTGGAGACTTTCACTTTTTTATTATCTGTTTTACCTTTCTTCTTATCGGCTCTCTTACTTCTGCGACTTTTTTGGATAGGTTTTGATATATTAAATTCTCGATTACCTTTTAATACTTCATCAGTGATTATAATCTGATCGTCTACCCCAGTACCTATAGCGGCGATTATACCTGCTATGGCAGATAAATCAATATTCCAATGTATTATGGAGGCAACTCCTAGTATTAATACTAATTCAGAGAGACTAGTGAATATTATAGGTATTACTAAAATGGGTGTCCTATATCTAAAGAGGATTACAGCAGATATAACGATTAACGCTGCTAATCCAGCTATTAAAGCACCATTCGCGAATTCATTACCTAATTGTGCTGATACACTACTTACACCTTCTATGCTAACCTGTACTGGCAGTGAACCTGACTGGAGAATTGTTTGAATATTCTTAGCTTGTGTTTGAGCAGCAGCAGCTGACGCTGCAGTACCTGATACTTCTACATCAGTTGATGGTACACCATTAGCAAGCCCGGGATCTAATTGAGGTGAAGAAACTAAATTGTTATCTAAATACATATTAACTGGCTGACCTGACTTACCATTGGCCGCTTGAGCGAAACTATCAGCTGCAGCTGTAGTTATGGTGAAAGGAACTGACCAAGTGTTTCCCTCAACTGTATACGCCTGAACAGTAACGATATCCGACCCCAACAGTACCGTTTGATTACCAATAGTTGCATCAAACTTACCAGGAGTACCAACAAGATTAGCTACATCTTGTGGTTGAACACCAGCAACTTCAACAATAACACTTTGATTACCACTTGGCCTTACCTGAACATCCTTCACTCCGAAAACATTTAATCGTTTATTCAGTACATTAACAACCGTGTCCATAGTTGTAGTATTAACCGGTTGTTGTAGTTCAATCTGAATACTGGATCCTCCTTTAAGATCCAAACCCTCCGTTATTCCGCTAATGGAAATGGAGGCTACACTAACAACTAAAAAAACTATTAGTATTATGACTCGGTAGTCTTTGATGAAATTGATAATATCTTGTCTCATCTTCTATCCTCCATATACCATCTTAATATTCCTAGATTCATCAACCAGGTTGCTAGTATATCAGCAGTCAATCCAATGATGAGAACTGAAGCAATTAAACTTAATGTTTGAGCATAGGGTATAAAGATTATAACCACTAAATAAAGAGTAACCATAGAACCTATAGCTGCTGCAGCCATAGTGAATCCTGTTTTCATAGCATTAGTAGCTCTTTCATTTATAGTGCCTTCTCTTCGCTTTAAAACTCTAGTAGTAAGCAAAATATCAGTATCTACACTATAACCAATAAGCATCAGAAGTGCACCTACCGAGGCAACCCCTAATGGTATTCCAAACAGTGACATTCCACCTAAAGCGATGATTATATCAGAGAGTGCAGCGAGTATAACTGCTACTGAAGGTACTATATTTCTAAATACAATGAAAACAGTGATGGACATGAATAAGAAGGCAAATGCTAAAGCATAATAAACTTGACTTAATGCTTGACTACTTAAAAGAGGCCCAACAGATTGGAAGCTTAGAAGAGTTCCTGTCCCACTAATAGAATTAACAAAAGCAGAAACATTTGTTGCACCACTTATTTGAATAGTGGCTTGATTATTAGCAATAGATGTTACATCTACTTGATTATTGTTAATCCCCTTTGCTATAGTATTTTGAAGGTCAGAAGAACTTATAGGTTTTTCAAGCTGTATGACAGCATTTGAACCTCCTTTAAGATCTATATTCTCAGTTATGCCGTGAGATGCTATTAAAGCTAAAGCAATTAATGTAATTATCACCGGCACGGCTATTAATGGTTTATAATTACTCAAGAATCTTTCTAGTATAGACATTAATTTCACCAAAATTTAACTAAATTAATATTTTAGAGAATTACTAAATAAAAGTTTTTAATTTTATAAAATTCATATTTCATGGAAAAAGTAACTCATAAACTAATTTTTTTTTATTCATCCATAGCACTTTTGTTAATTATCTCACTATAAGTTATATATATAATGATTTAAGCTTATTTCAGGACTTCATAAATAGAATTAAAATTAAATATTTACTTATAATAAAAAAATATCTTAAATAAAAAATTTAGAAATAAAAATTTAAGGATTTAAACCAAACATATCTATAGATTCCGATTCTCTAAACCCGAACATAATATTCATATTATGCACTGCTTGTCCTGAAGCACCTTTAACGAGATTATCAATACTGGAGACTACTACTATCCGTCCATTTTCATCAATATCAAAACTTCCTATATGACAGTAATTGGAACCTCTAACCGCATTTAATCGGGGTATCTCACCTGCATCTAAAACTTTAATAAATGGTTCACCTTTATAAAACTCGTCATAAACTTCTTTAATATAAGATGATGTTACATCCTCTAAGAGGAATGTATGCACGGTGCTTAAAATTCCCCTTATAACCGGAACCAGGTGCGGAGTGAAGGAAACTTTTACTTCACCCACTTCTGACAGCTTCTCCTGTATTTCAGGCATATGCCTATGAGTTGTTACTGAATAAGCAGCTACATTATCACTGCAGTTGGGATAATGTGTTGCTTCGGTAGGTTTAACTCCTGCACCACTTATCCCTGTTTTAGAATCAATAATAATCGTATTCACGAGTTTCTCAGCTACTAAGGGGTATGAAGCGAGTAAACCACCAGTAGGAAAACAACCCGGGTTTGCGATTAGATTAGCTTCTTTAATATCATCACGATATAATTCTGGAAGTCCGTAGATGGCTTTAAGTATTTTTTCATGTTTATAACCATACCACTTTTCATACACTTCTAGATTATTAAAACGGTAATCTCCACTTAAATCAATTACTTTTATATCATTCTCAATTATCTTTGGAACTATTTTAAGAGAAGCACCATGAGGAGTTGCTGTAAAAACTAGATCTGCATCTATATCTTCAGGTGATAAATTTTCGAATTTAAGATCTACATCTCTTAAATTGGGATGTACTTTATGGATAGGATTTCCGTCAAACCGTCGTGAAGTTGCTGCCACCACCTCCACTTGAGGATGAGTATATAAAAATTTTAAAAGTTCTCCTCCAGTATAACCACTCGCACCAACAATACCTACACTAATCATTTTATAACTATTCTCCAACGTTTTTTTATGAAAAATTAAATTTTAAAAAAAACTTTACCTTAAATGTCTAATTCAAAAAACCTGATAATTAATTTATTTTGTTATCATGGTTCCAATACCTTTCTTAGTAAAAATTTCTAAGAGTACAGAATGCTTAATTCTGCCATCAATTATATGAGCAGATGAAACACCCATTTGGATGGCATTAATACAGGTTAGAACTTTGGGAAGCATACCATCTTTAACAATTCCTTGATCAATAAGTTCCAATATCCCATTTAAATCCACTTTTTTAATGAGGCTTTCAGGATCATTAGGATCCTTTAGTATACCAGGAACATCAGTAAGTATAATTAGTTTTTCAGCACCCACATGACCAGCTATATCACCCGCCACAGTATCAGCATTAAGATTAAGAGTATTAGCTCTCTCATCAACTCCTATGGGTGATATTATTGGAATATAATCATTTGATGTTAACACATCAATAACCTCGGGATTAATAGATTCAATCTCACCCACTAAACCTAAATCCACAGTCTTCTCCTCACCGGTTTCATCATCAATTATAACTTGAGGAGCTTTTTTACGAGCCATCAAAAGATGATTATCTTTTCCTGAAAGACCTATACCTTTTCCACCATGCAAGCCAATGTTAGCTACAATTTCAGTATTAATCTTACCAACCAACACCATTTTCACAATATCCATAGTCTCCTGATCAGTCACACGAAGCCCCTCAATAAACAGTGGCTCCTTACCCAGTTTATTCATGGAACGGGAGATTTCAGGACCACCACCATGAACTACAATTGGTTGCATACCCACATACTTCAACAATACAGTATCTCTAGCAGTGGAACTTTTAGCCTCAGCATCAATCATTGCATGGCCACCATATTTAATCAAAATCTTATTCCCATGAAACTTCTTAATGTAAGGTAATGCTTCAATTAAAATATTCACGGTTTCCATAATTTTTTTAAACCTGCAATTTTTTTTAATAACTAAAAAATTTTATAAAAAAATAATTAAATAAAAAAAAATATTCTATTTTTTTGAACTAAATATAAATTCTTAAGAACTATATTCTGCGTTAATACGTACATATTCATAGCTTAAATCGCAACCATAAGCTTTAGCATTGCATTCTCCTAAAGCTAAATCTACAATTATTTTAATCTCATTTTGCTTCATAATTTTCTCTGCTATTTCCAGTTCTTCAGAGCCTTCAAAAGCTATTACGACGCCAGTTTCTACAATTTTAACTTGTTTATCTCCTGATTCAAGTGTAACTGTAATTAATTTTTCATCTATTTCTGCACCAGAATATCCAACAGCCGCCATAATACGGCCCCAATTTGGATCTGAACCAAATAAAGCTGATTTAAATAATGGTGAAGTTACTATTGATTTCGCAGCTTTTTTGGCATTATCAAAAGTTTTTGCACCTTTAACTTCAACTTCCATAAGTTTAGTAGCTCCTTCACCATCTTTAGCTATCATTCTAGCTAAATTGGAACATACATATTCCAGTGCTTCTTGGAAATTCTCATCTATACGGCCTGAACGTCCATTAGCCATTATAATAACTATATCATTGGTGCTTACATCACCATCTATCACTACTAAGTTTAAAGTTTTATCAACAGCTTCTTTTAAAGCTATTTTAAGTTCCTGAGGGGAAGCTTTGATATCTGTAGTTATAAAACTGAGTAAAGTACCCATATTAGGCGCTATCATGCCAGATCCTTTAGCTATACCACCAATTCTAACTTTTTCTCCAGTTTTAAGTAGTGTTTCCACTGCAAATTCTTTAGGTACGGTATCTGTAGTCATTATAGCTTCAGCAGCATTTTTAGAAGCTTTAACCGAATTTTCAAGCTTTTTAATAGCGCAATTTACTAAGGGAGTTATAATATCCATAGGAAGCTTTCTACCTATTATTCCCGTGGAAGCAACAGCAATATCACTAGGATTAAGATTAAGACCCTCTGAAACAGTTCCCACCATTTGTCTGGCATCTTCTAAACCTTCCTCTCCAGTGAAGCAATTAGCATTACCACTGTTAGCTACTATAGCTGAAAGCTGGCCATCCCGAAGCGATTCTTGACTAATAATTAAGGGTGCAGCTATAATCTTGTTGGAAGTATAAACTGCTGATGCATTGCTTCCGGGACTTAAAATTACAGCTACACCGTATTCATCTACACATGAGCCAGCAGCCAACACTCCTTTTACAGCACAGATTCCACCAGGGATTATTTTCATAAAATTTTTCCTCTAAAAAAATTAATTATTTTTAAATCATTGATTAAATGAATTTTTTTATCAATTTCAGTTATTATTACCAGTCGTGTTACTATTATTATTATTTTGGTTATTATTATTATTATTTTGTTGGGATTGTCCATTATTTGTTGATGGAGTAGTGTTTATATTGTTGTTAATATTGTTATTAGGTTGAATTGATGGAGTTACATTGGTTTGATTAGTGGTATTATTAAGTGTCATATTAAATGGATTACTCATATTCAAATATAAACCTGTAACCATTACCGTGCCTGTTCCAATTCCAAAAGCTAAAATAGACACTATCATAACAACCATTAGCTTTCCTTTTGTTTCAGGTTTCACCATTTAAACATCACTCTTAAAATAATTTAAAATTTAAACTATAATTTAAATAAAAATATGTAAATATTATTTTATTTCTAATTACATTTAAAACATTTTCATCTAAATTAATATCCTAACATAATTTTCATTAATTAAACTTTTTTTCTTAACTAAAAGCAGCATAGAGTAAAGCTAAGATTATAGCGAATACACCCAATTCCCAATAACCTAAATTCCATCCAATTAATGTGACTATAAAAACGAATATAAATATGAAAACTAATCTTCCAGTTTTCTCAGCGATAAAATCAACTACAGCCCTAGTGAATTCGGAGGGAATATAATAAGCATAAACTCCATTAGCCAAGTCAAACACCATTACCGGACTTTTATTCCATATTTTAATACTATCCGCCATTTGGGCTCTTTCACCAGCTTCTCTTCTACTTTTACCTATACCAATCCTTAAACGAATACCATTATTTAAAGCGTGCCACGCAGAATCAATACCAGCTCTTAAAGCAGCATCTTTAGTGGGTAAATTAGCAATGAGATCATCTCCACCCTCCCTATAACCTTCTATTTTACCTTTACAATCAGATTGAATGAAATTTTTAACCTCATTCATTATCTCAACGAGTCGATCCCTACCATTTTCAGCAATGAATTTAGTTGAATCAATGGCATCGATGAAGAGATAATTATCATAAATTGCAGGTGTACCCTCTAGTTTCTTCATTTTAGTGGAGAAAGCTATAGAGAATTCTCCTCCAAGTTTGGTGAATCCTACACCTGAAGTTTCTCCAATTTCATTGTTAAGATTAATAGATCTTTCAATGGCAGCAGCTCCAGTCATTCCCACTGCAGCACGCACTTCTATTTCATTATCCAATCCAATTCTTATTAATTCTATAGCAACTCTTATAGCATCATTTTTAGATAGAAGACGTGCAACTATTTCACTATTACTTTTTTCAACAATTGTACCTTGTTGAGCTGTTATTAAAGTAACAAATTCATTTATAATATTCCAATTCCTCTGGAAAAGTTCCAAGTAAAGATAACGGTCACTTCCCATTATTATATTGCTTAAAAGAGCGTATTCATTAACATTCTTCTCTGCAGGTTTTAATTCTAGGAATCTTCTGTTTTGAGGGATATTACCCTGACCTACTTCCTTTAAAACATTTTGAAAAATATTTTCCGTGGTTATATCGGCTTTTTCAATCTCTAAGAGCATGGTGTGAGTATAGTTTATCATCTCGACATACTCTCTTTCCCGGTCATTAGTGGGATAATATTTAGTGCCAATACTTATAACCCGATTTTTAATTAAAAATCCAATGATAGCTCTGAGTAACACCTTATCTCTAGCCATTTATTTTTCTCCACCCTTCTCTAACGTGATGTCAAAGTGTCCTGGTTTTTCCATAAGCATACTCGGCTTTACAGCTACAATGGGGAATTTCCAGGTACCAAGTCTTGCTGCTACAGTACTAGCTATATTACGAGAATTTTTCTTAACAAAAGAATAATCATGATCATTTATAGTTACATTCACATTGAATGGAGATTCTTCCAATATTTCATCAGAATAAATAATATTAATTTCAAAGGAACCCGGTCTAGTAAAAAGATCATTTCTAACAGCCACTAAAGGCGCATGATCCAGCTTTAAACGATCTCCAACGGTAACCGCAATGTTACCAGCATTTTTAACTGCATCCCTATAATCTCTAGGACTTACCAAAACAAAAATTATAAAATCACTATTTTTATCCTCTTCCATTATACTCATAAATCTACCAAAGAATGGTATCTTCAAAAGCGTATCTTCAAGGCCTGAATCCTTATCAGCGTTGGTAATTCTATCAATTGCTTCTTTAGCAACAGCTATTCCACTCAGTTTCTTATTCTTTTTTAATTTATAAGTATCATAGCCCTTATTTTCGAATTCAGTTAAAGTGTAACTGCATATCTTCTGTAATATATTCTTCACTTTTTTTGGCTTAGATGAAGTTCCAATGATTATATTATCTTCTTTGAAGCTGTATGGGATTCTTCTACTGCTAATATCCTGAAATTCATCATTGTATTCTCTAAATACATCATTAGATAATATTTTCGCGTCTTCATCTTCAGCTATCTTTAGTATGAAATGATCTGCAGTAGTACCTGATGGAACTTGTTTAATTTCATCTTTACTTAAAAGCTGATTAAAATCTTCTTTGAAATCTATTTCATGTCTTAATGATGCATCAGCTATTAGCACTGGATCGTATCCTAATTCCTTTAAAGCCTTCGCAGACTTTATGATATAATCTAAACGAGGTTTCCCATCTTTAGCTCTCCCGAAATGGGCTACATTGGATGCATCGACCATAACTTTCAATTAATCACCTTACAATTATTCTCGTATTCTGCAAGTATTCTCTGTTTCCCATTTGCACTCCTTAAAATAATTTTAATAATCTCTTCATTTATTTCAACAGTATTATATGAGGCAAATTCCTTTCCTCTTAATTTTAAGGATGAAGCTGTTCCTGCAGTGGCAAATGTTGACTCTCCCATTCTCCATACATGGGGCATATGTTTATGACCTGAAAGCACTAAACTAGCGCCTCCTTCTATTATTGATTGTAGTATATCTCCAGCATCACTTAAAACATTCCTTTCTCGGCCGGTTTTAGGTACTGGTATAATGTGATGATGTAAGGCTATAATTGAATATAAGTTATCATTTTGAGCTTTCTTAAGTTCAATCTCCATATATTTCTGCTGAGTTCTGCCTACTTTACCATAATCTAAATCAGGTTCAGTACTGTCCAATCCAATTATTTTTATACCTTTTTTATGTAAGTTTAAGGTGTCGAAACGATTTTTAATTAACTCTCCAAAGCACTGATCTCCTACATGTCTAGCGTCATGATTTCCTGGAACTATCATCATAGGTGTTTTAATATTATCTAAATAGCATACTGCTTCTTCAAATTCCATGTAGTAACCATTTTCAGTTATGTCTCCCGTTATTATGGTTACATCTGGTTGTATTTCATTAATCTCATTTATAACTTTATTTAATAGCTCTTCATGAAAAGCTAATGCACCAACATGTAAATCGGAGATGTGTGCTATTGAAGCCATTTAACTTAACCTCATGATGGCTTCTGCAAGATCTCCTTGTGTTTCTTTTAAAACCGCTAAAACTTCTTCTTTACTAGCTCCAGTTTGAGCGGAGACTAATTCAATATCATCTTCTGGAATTTCTAATTCAACTTCAATTTTCTGTTCTTTAGCTTTACCAGTTATTTGATAAGTTTGTTGACCCATGAAATCCGTTACATTGACTTTAGGATCAAGTATAAGGAGTTCTTTATCTTTAAATTTTATGATAACTTCACTGACGCCTTTCACGTCTTTCATATCCATGCCCATTTGCTTCATAGCTTTTTGCATTTGCTTTAATTGTTTAGGATTCATACCCGCACCAGGTATCATTTAAAAGCCTCCTTTCCTAGTTTTTACAGCTTGCCCTGTTTTAAAATCCATCATTTCAGGACCACATAAAATTGACCTTCCAAAGGCCAGTAATTCATCCTTTGAGTTCACGATTAAAATTTCTTCACTAGACCTTATATTACTATCACAATCTATTATAAATTTAGCAAATATACTTTTTCCTTCCACCGCGAAGGGTTCAGCTTCTTCATTTACAATAACTCGGTTATGAGGGTAAGGTAAATATCTATGTAAACGAAGGGCTCCTTCTTTTCCTAATACTAAAACACCATCACTAGCACGTAAAGTGGCAATAAGTTTATCATTATCATAAACATGTCTTATTTTACCTGTTTTCTTACTTTTAACTATATTTATATTCCCATTAAAAAGAGCTTTCCCTGAACCTGATCCAAACTGATAATCAGCAATATACTTAACTCTCCGTTCATCATCTAAATCAATATTTAAAGAGGAATTTTTATATTCATATTTTAATTGAGATTTTAAAGACGATTCTAATGAATTTTCAAACATTTTCATAATATCTGCACTTATGATAACCTCTTCATACTTATTTAAGTGATTCATTAAAATTCTATATACAAATTTTTTAGCATCTTCATCTAATGTGGATGGTGATTCATTTTGAGCTAGAGGATATACTTCATCAATTTCTAATGGAATTATTGCAAATGGAACATCAACTACAATCACCTGTAAATCATCAGATGTTCCTAGAACATTTAAGTTTAGATTTTCAATGTTAGAATAAAAATTATTTATATTTAAAGAAATATTTTTGGAATAAGGTTTCTCACTTGGAGGGAGTATCAATAATCGCTTCGATATAGGTAATCTTTTTAATTTATTCAGATGGCGATTTATCTCTACTCTCTGTAATGATTCAGATCCGGTGTAAAAGAAGGCAGATTTTTTATTAGAGGGATCATATTTTTCAATTTTAGATGTATATTTTTTTAGATTCCGCAAAGCTTCTAGGAGGTAAGGATGTACCCTACATCTCTCCTCCACTAACTCCCATAAACTACCCTCCGATATTGACTGTTTAATCAATCGTATTTCCGCGAAGCTTATGTTTAAATTATGCTGGGCTATAAGCTTCATTCTCGCATCCTTAGGCATTTTTCGCAGGTCATCGGGAGTGTAAGTACAACATACTTCACAGGAACAGGGCATTTGATATAAATTTTCTAATTTATATGTTCCATTCGGCATTAAGAACCGGTCATCCTGTGCGTAAAGAATATAAGCTGCCGAATCAAACAAGTCACAACCTAAAGCCACCGCAAAAGCGAATATCATCGGATGCCCCGCACCCATAAGGTGTCTAGGCCGAGAATCAGGAAGATTATCTACTGAAGACATTATTACATCTAATAATGTGGAGTATTGGTATGATTCCATTAAAGGAACCACAGCACCTATGGGATGGACTTCAAAATCCATACCCCCAATAGTCTGAGCACATTTAGCACGTAAATCAATATATGTAGAACCCTGAACTACTGAGTTGAGCATCATATCTTTTCTAACATTTAATGATTCT
>JACWMK010000124.1 GCA_015661405.1 Methanobacterium sp. | reverse complement strand
ACAAATGAAAAGATATTCTATTTTTTTGCTTACCCAAACTTATTTAACAGTTCTTATTGTATCCTATTTTGCAATCAAAGGATTCAACATTAATATAACATCAACTGGAATTTTAATAGCTAATTTAGTCATATTTTTTATGATGATATGTTTCATCTTCTCTGATATAGGCTTTAAAATTCCTCAGTTTAAAAATTTGAGAGAATATTTATCTTTTGGAATACCCACAATCCCCGGTAACTTATCTTATTGGATAGTAGATTCCAGCGACAGATTTGTTATCGGACTATTTTTAGGTACAGCATTTGTAGGATACTATTCACCAGGCTATACTTTAGGAAATATTATAATAATGATTTTAACCCCATTTTCTTTTTTATTACCGTCTGTTCTACCTAAATATTATGATGAGAACAATATCGAAAAAGTAAGAGTATATTTAAAATATTCTTTGAAATACTTCCTCTTAATAGCAATACCCTCTGCATTTGGATTATCATTGCTTTCAAAGCCAATATTATTGATATTAACTACACCAGGAATTGCTTTAAATGGTTATATCATCACACCTTTCGTGGCTTTAAGTGCTATTTTATTTGGAATTTATGGAATTATTGGTAATATACTTGCTTTAGAAAAGAAAACTAAAATAGCAGGAGCTATATGGATAATTGCAGCAATAATGAATTTAGGACTAAATATCTTTCTAGTACCTTATCTTGGAATTATCGGAGCTGCTGCAACTACTTTATTAGCATATTCAATAGCTTTTGTATTAACGCTCTTCTATTCAACCAAATTTTTCAAATTCGATTTTGGAATAGTTTTTATTGTAAAAAGCATAGTTGCGTCAATAATAATGTCTTCAATAATATTTCTAATTAAGCCGGTTGGGGTATTTACTATTTTAATAGTAATTTTAATCAGTTTAATAGTTTATATAGTGCTTATATTAGTTATGAAAGGAATTGAAAAAGAAGAATTCATATTTTTAAGAGAACTATTGCTAAATAATTGAAATAATTTTGATCTTCAAGATTTCAGTTTGAAGTAATATTTATTGTTTGATATATTTTTTTATAAATTTTCATTAATTCAATTAAAAACAAAATTATAAAATTATGATGTTTAAAAAAAAATTCTTAATAAATTTTTTGAATTAATTAATTGCGAATTAAAGAAATTAATTTTTTAAAGTCTTCAGCATAAAGGACCATATCTCCGGCGATGCTTCTGAATTCATCTGCAGATACTTTTAAGATTTCAATTTTTGCGAATGAAATTATCATGTCAACTATACTTATAGATTTTAAATCGAAAAATAAATTAGCATTAATTAAACCCGTTGATAGTGTACCTATTACACAAATTGGTTTGAATCCTGAAAATATATCCTCAATTGGGAAATCTTGTGGAATCTTTTCGATGTTATATTTTTCAATAATCCTATCATATTTCCCCTCATATTCTCTTGGATGGAGTTTCAAAATAATAGAAAAGTTATTGTTCACCAAAAATTGAACTAATGACTCTATTATCATTAATTCATCTTCTAATGAACATAAACAATATTCAGAGTATGGTTGAGATAAAAATATTATTGTATTGGTACTTTTTATGTGTAAATTTTTTTTTCTGATTTTCAGAATTCTCTTATAAGAATTTACTATGTCATTGTTAACTTCAAATCTACGTTTTAAATTATTAGAATTTTTAATAGAGCTTCTAAAAAGAAATCTAGTTTGTATAGGAACGTTATTTGAAAGAATTTTTCTCTCAAATGAAGCTAATGATATATCTAATAAATTTTTAATTTTATCTTTAAATGAAATATTACTTCCAATTACAATTTTTGAAGCTTCATCTGAAATGTAGGTACCTATTCCTTCATCAATGATAATCATATGCGGTGAATATTTTTTGGATAAATTATTATGAAGAAAAATTTTTTTAATCAAATTAATTGTTGGAAACCATGGATATATCAAAAAAATATTATTATATTTTTTATTATAAAACATCACTTTATTCAATATGGGTTTGAAATACTGATAAAAAAATTCTGCCGATTTAATCAGTAAATTATTATTTTTTCTGTGGGGATAAAAGAAGTTTTCGTCTATATAGTAAATATTTGAATCATTAAAATTACGAAAAGCGAAATCTTTTTCGTTTATAATGTAACCATTTTCAGAATGTGGTTGAATTAAAATAATACCTTGTATTTTATTGTTATTTATAAAATGATCGTAAAGAAATGCATCTAAACCTATAGCATGCCAATGGGAGATAACGGTAGCGACAAAGTCAATTTTTTTATCTTTTAATAACTCATTTAATTCAGATTCTTTGATCATTTCAAGTTGCATTTATTTTCTCCAAAGAAGTTATAAAAAAGTTTCTATAGTTGATTAAACTAAAAGATCATTTGATATATCATTGAGATACGAAACTTTTTATTTAAATGTGATTTAACTACAGGCTTATTTCGGAAATTTGCTGTCTCCAACTACCATAATCTAAGGATCCTTATTTACAGACACAGCTCCCGAAGCCAAATTGAACCTTGCATATTTTTAACATTGTAAAATAGTTAACTCCTACAAACATAATAGATCCTATATTATAACAGTAGATGAAATTTAAAAAAATCTTTCATATTATATTATTCCATTTATTATTATTTCTTATCTAACTTAAAGTTTCAGGCATTGAAGTCCACATTTACATCTAAAAATCATTTTTTAGTGAACTGAATTTATGACACCAATGAGAAATAAAATTAATGTATCAATTTAACATTTATATTATAAGGTGAAAATCTTTAGCATTTGTAAAAATACAAGTTCGGACTTTAAACTCAATAAAGGAAACTTTATAAATTTATTTAAACCATACATCCCTATGAATAATTAGTTTAGTTCATAATTATTTAATGATTTGTCCTACTAATGATTTCGATTATTATACTTAAAGTGATTTCATGAATAATAATAAAAATCTGTTAATAAACCTGATTTGGATTATACCGGCTATAATAGCCTTTCTTTTAGCTTTAATCCCCACTTTAAAATATCAATGGCCTCTAAGCTGGGATACCATATCCACAATACTTTCAGCTCAACTTTATGCAAAATATGGATTTGTATTAATAAATCCGTTCATAAATGCACCATATGGTGATAATATAAATTATCCGCCTCTTTTCTACCTTTTACTAGCTTTCCTTGGTAACATAACTCATGTTAATCTTTACCAGATAGCCAGGGTTCTTCAGCCGTTTTAGCCATGTTCGTGGTGTTATCTGTTTCTTATGTAAGTCGCAAGTTTTACGGGAATATTGCAGGTGTATCAACCGGTTTTTTAATAT
>JACWMK010000123.1 GCA_015661405.1 Methanobacterium sp. | reverse complement strand
GGAGAATATGCAATAACAACTGCAGATTTTACAGGTGCGGATATCATCGTTTTATACGTGATTGACACTTATTTATGGGGAGGATTGCATATGCATAGTACAGATAAAAGTTATCTGGAAGCCTTACCAGCAAAAGGCCTAAGAGAGCAGCTTGATAAACAATTAAGGGATGAAGGAGAAAAAGCCGTTGAAAAATTTAAAGAAAAATTAGAAGAAACACAATGCGCTGGTAAATGCACAAACGTCAACCTTATCACTAGGATTAAAGAAGGTAAACCATCCGATGAAATACTCAAAACTATAGAAGAAGAAAATATAGATCAAGTAATAATGGGAAAATCAGGTAGACATGGGCTGGATAAATTCGTAATGGGAAGCACTGCAGAAAAAGTGGTGAGAACAGCAAAAGTCCCAGTTAATGTGATATCTTAAATTATTTTTTAACATGTGCAAATATTCAATCAAATAAAAGTAAGAATAGGATTATTTAGCTTTAATTCTTAAGTATTTAATAAATAATCTTATTTTTTCAATATAAATTCAAACTCTTTTTAATTTGAATCAATATTAATTACATATATATGATTCCAAGATTCTTCTAAATTACTTAACGTTTCCCAAGCTTCTAATCGGTTATTGTTATATTATTGCTTTTTATTAATTCTTCTTCGAATTTTTTGTGCTAGTTATATCTCGCCAGTAAATAGAGATCCCGTCAACCGATGGATACACACTAACATCGAACCAGTGATCAAGTGTTTGCAAGCCTTTGTTTTCAAAATGCTGAATTTCCTGTTCATCCATTGCTTTACGGAATGCGGTTTCATAAGCTGTTCCATTGAGTTCTGGAAATTTTTCCCAGAGATTTTGTTCTATTAAGTCTTCAGGTTCAGCGTCGGCGTATTCTGCTGCACGCCGATTTACGTATATAAGATTCCAATAATGATTCAATGATATGAATCCATCCTGAATGCTGTCTAAAATTTCGGTTATTTGATGTTTACTGTGGGCAAGTAATTCCTCTGCTTTTTTACGATCTGTATCATCGAAAACATACCCTTTAACTTGAGTCAGTACACCTGAATCACTGAAAATACCCACAACATTAGCAACAACATGAATTCTCATACCATCAGATCTTCTTTGCCAACTATGAAAACCTTTAATTTTACGTTCACTTTTAAGACGATTAATCAAATAAGGCCAGTCAAAGGAGTTAAAATTTGAAATATTCAATTGATCAATATTTTTACAATCATCTAAGCTGTAAATATCTGCAAATGAAGGGTTACATTCTAGAATTTTACCATCAAGTGTTGCAATGAAGTCACCAGTCAAATCATCATCAAAAAGACGATGATACTTCTCCTCACTCTTACGAAGAGACTCCTCAGCATTTTTACGATCCGTATCATCAAAAACATACCCTTTAACTTGAGTTAATACACCCGAATCACTGAAAATACCCACAACATTAGCAACAACATGGATTTCCTTACCATCAGGTCTTCTCTGCCAACTCTGATAATTTTTAATCTTACATTCATCCTTCAACCGAGCAACCAAATTAACCCAATCAGTCAAGTTGAATTTTGAAATATCAGATCCAACAGCCTGATCACTTTTATCAAAACCATAAATCTCCACAAATGAAGGGTTACACTCCAAAATTATCCCTTCAGGCGTTGCAATGAAGTCACCAGTCAAATCATCATCAAAAAGACGATGATACTTCTCCTCACTCTTACGAAGAGACTCCCCAGATTTTTTTCGTCCGGTGATATCTTGGATTTGAACTAAAAACCCAGAATCAATAACTGAAACAATCCATTTAAAAACAAAAGTAGTCCTAGATTCTATTGAAGTAAAAAATTTATTATTTTTGATATTTTCGGAGTCTATTGATGTTTGAAATTTAATTAGCCCTTTTTTCATTAATTTTTCATTATTTGAAGCTATGTTTGGATTATTAAATAAATTATATTCTTCACTATTATTTAATGAAGGAATTTCGGCAATTTTTAATGCTAATTTATTAGCGTCAACTAATTTACCGTTTTTATCACAAAAAAGAATTCCAATAGGTGAGTTATTGAATAGTTCCCTAAAGTTTTTGTTTTTTACCTTAATTCCCCCTTAAAGATCAGGTTATTTGAGCTAAATATTATTATTTTATAAATGAAAATAATTTTTATTAAATTTTTAATTTAATTTGAATGGATGCATAATTTGACCTGAATGTATAGCGGATCCTAACAGGAATTTAGTTATACCTTTTTGGTGTAAAATTTTAATATTGTTTAGGTTTATGCCTCCGCCTAGGATGAGATAATCTTCCCAACCTTCCATTTCATTTAATAGTTTATGATTAAAACCATTTTGTGTTCCTACACCTGAAATATCTAGAATAATTATTTCATCTGGTTTTAATTCCTTCAGCTTCTTTTCGAATTTTTTAAAGCTTAAATCAGATTTTTTACTTAGAATTTGTCCTTCTTTACTGTCTATGCTTATAATTAGTTCTCTTTTAGAAAACGTTTTGAAGATTTCATCCAAATCTTTAAAGTTTATAAGAGTTTCAGTCGCCACTATAACTTTATCAGTAATTTTTAAAAGATTATTAACCGTATTAACGTCGTTGGCACCAGCATCCAGAATTACGGGAATAATATTATTTATTTTCTTTATGATATCATAATTGGAGCCTTTTCCTTCAATAGCATCTAGATCAGCTATGTAAATACGTTTAGCTCCCTTATCTTTAAGAGTTCTAGCTATTTCAACTGGATTTGATGATGAAGAATAAACAGTTTTTAAGGGTTTATACTTATTTCTCTCCCCTGATTTTCCAGATACTGCTATTCTAGATTTTAAATCCAGCACAGGTATTATTTCCATCATAATAAAAAAAAATTAATTTAATTTATAATATTTCATTGAGAAATGATTTAAATAAAAGTTTTTTTAGGAATAATAAAAAAAATATTCTTTAATATATAAATTCCTTAATCTTCTCTAAAGTCACGTCAATTGCTTCTTCAACTATAATATTTTCATTTGCGGAGGATAATTCATCTAAATCTAAATCTACTAGAATATTCACATCTAAAATATTTTCATATATTAATTCTACATTTATATTTAAATCGAGAATTTCTTTTTTGGAAACCTTAGAGAAAATAAAGTTTTCTGCGGTATTTACCGCAATTTCTGAGAGTTCATCTAATTCCTGGTCAGTTAAACTTCTCAATTACCTAACCCCGGCTGTATACCCGAGCCTTGCAAGGCATCCTGTAAGGAAGTCTGCATTTCTTGTAGTTTTTTCATTATCCTTTCTTCTTGACGCTGGACTGTTTTCTCTCGAAGATGTAATGTCTCTATTTTATCCTCTAA
>JACWMK010000122.1 GCA_015661405.1 Methanobacterium sp. | reverse complement strand
ATAAGTTTTTAAGTTCATTCAATGTACATTTACTTAAATGCCCAGCGAAACTACTAACAATATCTTAACCCGCCTTAATCCACCACCATAACCCGCATAACTATTGATCAAAGCCATACGTTTGTATGAATGGAAACAAACTGTAATATGAAGGGCACCTATTTATGAAAGAGCTGTAGTCGTTACCAATGACTGCAAAGAGAAACTGAAATGGTCTATCCCTATGTTTTTCTCTAGATTAATGACTGTCAGTTTCAAATAGTATTTCAGGATTTACCGGAGTTTCATTGCTAATTTTTTTATTCGAACAATAAATTTTATGAGATTTATAACGATCGTTATAGTTATCTCATATTAAGATTATTTGATTTTAGTATAAATAGTTAACTATTGTTATATAAATTGTTTAAAATTCAAAATTTTGTATTAACACTAAATATCATTTATAACTTGTTATAGTCATTTGTAAAGGTTAATTGAATTTGATATAAATAATTAACGATCGTTACAAAACCATAATAAAATTTCATCTCCATAAAAAAAAAGAGAATAATAGTAAGTTTTAATCTTGTGCAGAACATTATTAACTATTACAAATTAAAAAGATTAAATAATTTAAAGCCTTATCATTTTATAATTCTTAATACCATTTAATCCAAATTCTAAATCATATTAAATTCTTTTTCTTAATACACCCAATAATTTTCATTTTTTAAAATTTTCTAGTATTTATTTAGACATATATAATAATAAAATATGAGAATGATCACCTTTAAATCATATATGGTTGCTAATGGTATTTTTTTAGGAATCTATTGGCATTTAAATATTTTCAACAAACATAGGGTCATCTCATACATTATTAAGTGTTAAGTTAGGATTCAAGAACAAAAAAATTATTGAATCCTAATCAAAACTTGATTAAATCATTCACATTAACATTATAATGGACCAGCAAATGGGGTGATGAAATCTTCCAATAGTCTAAGTCCTCCTGCATAACCGGTGTAATTGTCACCCAGTATCAATCGGTTATATGAAGGGAAACCAACAGTAACATGAATAGCACCCAGTTCTGACATGGCTGTCGGGGCCTCAAGAGAACTTGCAAATAGGAACTGGAAAGGTCTATCCCTTAATTTCTCTCTTGCTAAGTAAGAGTCCGTTTCAAATAATATTTCAGGTTTTACAGGTGTTTCAAGTTCATCTGTAATCTCTTTAATTATTGCTTCCCTATATTCTTCAGGTGGGTTGTCAGTTATTTGAATAATATCAGGCAGATAACCTATTTCATTGGCTAAAAACTGGGTTATGCTGATAACGGCATTAGTATCCGCTACAACAGCAAAATATGAATGTGGACGGACTAAAATGATGGCATCTCCTGCATATTCAAAGAATCGATAGGATTTATGTTCTTCACGATCTATAAATTTCTCTAAAGTCTCTTTATCAAGATCCAATTTTTCACCGACAGTCCGCAAGAAATTGTTTGTTTGTTTTGGACCTACTGGCACACTTGGAAAAGTGATGAAAGGGGTGTCAAATTTTTCTTCAAGCTTTTTAGCTATTTTATGTCCGTTCCATGATGACAGTACTAAATTGTATTCTGCAGCGGGTATGTTCTTTAAATTTTCAAAGCCGTTGAATTCTGTGAAGATTATATTTGCTTTTAAACCAATACTTTTTAATAGTTTTTTAACAGCATCAACTTCTCCTTTCCAGAAAATATGTTGGTAGGGAACTACTCCAAAAATATTAACCAATCCCTTTTCTATTGGCAAGGGTTCTAATATTTGGTCTATAACTGCTTCAAAGAACAATTCATAGCCATCATAGGATGTACCACTAAATCCTGGTGCATTGATATTAATTATATTAAGTTTATCTTTGAATTCTCTAATTACAGCATCTACATCATCCCCTATAAGTGAAGGGATACATCCAGATATTACTGCAAATGCATCTCCTTCCATAAGTTCTCCAGATGCTTGAATTAAATTTCTAAGCTTGTCTTCTCCACCAAATATCACATGCTCTTCCACAAGTCCTGTGGTAGGTGTACTTGTACCTCCTTGAGGTCCTCCTGCATTTTGACCCCCAGCATATAATTGACCAAATAATTGTCCTAGACCGCATCCTAGTCCGGCGTGTAATAATGGAACTACACCATATACTCCCAACGCTGTCCCATATGCTCCTGCAAGGGCACATGAATATTTAGGAGCTTCTACAAACTCGTTACCGAATTCATTATCATATTTTATGTTGTCATTATTATTAGTTTCTTCTGAACTCATTTAGATGTCTCCTTTTCAAGATAGTACAATGGATTAGGCTGTTCATACCACCAATCTTTGTAACTATCTGCAGTTTTTCGCTTTAAATTTTTTTGGAATGATGTACTGTTTAATGATTGAAGTAAGAAGTTACCAAATGCAACTGCACCAGCATAACCACTTTGAGCACTCCATGGATCAGGATCTGCTCTTAATGAATGTATTCTGGTTACATTTTTCTCTCTTTTATAAGCACCACCTTGGAATGGACAGGTCAATGTAATATCAGGATCTCTAGTACGTGTAACATGTGCCTGTTCTGCTGCTTGGAAAGTGTTTACAAGAACATCAACGTCTCCTATATCATCTACAAGTCTTTCTAAATCTTCTAATATTAAATTATCAAAATCTTGGGTTAAAGCAGCCGATGATTTAAGTCCTAATTCATCAAAGTATGGCAACTGTGAGAGAAGTCTGCCCTGTCCAAGAGATCCAAGAACTTCAATATCTCCTCCTTTTATTTCTTTTAATCTTTTAAACTCATCCTTGATAGCATCTAATTTAGGTGCCCATATCTCATTTTCTTCTTTAATTAAAGCTTCAATTTCCTTTTCTTTATCAGTGTATTTACCTATTTTTCGAAGCCATTCTTCAGTATTCTTAATTCCCGTTGGTGGTGGATATAGGAAAAATGGAACTCCAAATTCCTGTTCAAGCCCCCTTGAAATATAATCTGTGTAAGTCGGGCATAATGGTGCTGTAACCGCAGCTTCTCCAAGCTGTTCAAACTGTTCAACTGTAGCAAATTCTGGAACAAAATTAACTCTTAAACCTACTTTACCAAGTAATCTTATAATTTCTAATCGATCCTGCCATGTGTATGATAACATACTTGCAACGTTAACGAGATCTTTTTGTTTCTTTTCTGGCTTTTTAACCAGATATTTAAGTACTCCATGCCAGAATGCATCGTATCCAGTTTGTACAAGTCTTGATCTTATTCCTTCACAGTGAACAGGTACAATTGTTGCTTTAACTTCTGACTGTATTTCTTCTACAGCTCCTTCAATATCTTCTCCAATCACTCCTGAAGTACAGGTAGTGAGAATGAATATTGCTTTTGGATCATATCTCCTTTGAGCTTCTAATACTGCTCTCTTTAGTTTATCACTTGCACCATAAACCACATCGTCCTGTTTGAGGTTAGTAGTTATCCAGTTTAATTCATATCCTGCTGGTCTTCCTAGTTCTGTTGGTATTCCTCTAAAAAGTTCTCTATATCCTAAAGAAGATGATGAGCAGCCTACTGGGCCATGAAATATTATTGCAGCATCCCTTATTGTTGCTACCCTCACTGTTAAGTAAAAATTTAAAACACATCCTGAAGTTTGCTGGAAATTCCTATTATGGCACTTAATATTACCATCTTTTGCATCCTGTATAAGTTCGGAAGCTTTACCGTAGTATACATTGGTACCATTGGCACGTTGTTCCCTATTCGGGCAAGTCGTTTTTTCCAGATCAATTCTGTAATCCGGGTCAAATTTTTCGGACATATCTATTTTTCCTCCTAATTTTTCATTAGCCAGTTAAATATATTTATAACGATCGTTATGTAACAAATTATTATCGCAAACATTATATATAAACTTAACTATTGTTATTTTTTCACAATATTAAAAATACGAAACAATATAGTTGATTACTAATTTTTTTTTACTTATTTCCTAAACTTTTTTATCCATTTTTTTGCATATATTATTGATTGCGAGAACTTTT
>JACWMK010000053.1 GCA_015661405.1 Methanobacterium sp. | reverse complement strand
AACGCTAGGTTAGAACCATGCGGAGCTATAACTCCCACACCTAATCCAATTAATGCTATACCAATTAAAATCTCTAGGAAACTTGGATGTGAACTGAAAACACTGATTAGATAAATACTGCCTATAATACAAATTATGAAACCAGTGGATATAATGTAACGTGGTTGAAACCGTACATTAATTTCACCTGTGGTAAAGGTGACTAAAAACATGGGTAATGCCATTGCCACAAAGATATAACCGGTGGTAAGTGCATTATATCCTAAAACTGTTTGTACAAATACAGGTATAACAAATCGAATACCACTAATAACTGATCCATACATGAATAAGAAAATATTACCTAAGAGAAATGATTTAATTTGGAAGACTCTAACATCAACCAATGGATGCATATCCTTATTTATCCTACTCCTCTGATTAAGATAAAATACTATTAAAAGAATTGCACCAATTAATATAACAAACGGACTAATTAACCGATAATCAGGGTTATTAAGTAATATTAACCCATAAACTAATAAAAATATACCTAAAGCAGAATTAATAGCTCCAACTATGTTAATATCTCTCCAATGCATGGTTGCTGGAAATGATGGTATCGACCGGGAGAATAATAATATTATAAGGATAATGATGAATTCTAATCCAAATGCATACCTCCAACTGAAGAAAGTAGTTAAAAAACCTCCAATAAAAGGCCCCACTACTAATCCAAGAGACGCTACAGAAGCACTTAAACCTAAACCAACAGCTCTTCTTTTATCAGTATAAGTACCAATTATTATAGTATACATACTCACCCACATTAATGCTCCGCCAATACCCTCCAGTATAGACCATCCTAATAGGAGCATATTACTATTCAAGCTTAATGCAGCAATAAGATTACCAACACCAAAAATACCTGCACCAATAAGAAACGTTCTCTTTCTACCTAACACTTTTTGTAATTCACCACAAAGTAAGGTTAAACTCGCTAAAACTAATGCATAAACAACAATAATACTTTGAATAGTTACATAAGTCGTATGTAAATCATGAACTAAATTAGTTATTGCTACATTTAAAAAACTTAGGTCGATAGATATAATAAAAGCCGCTAAAGTAACCACTATTAAAGGAAACCAACCCACATTTAACCCTGTATCATCAGACGCATTAATATCACTCATTCAATGCACCTTGAATCCTTAATACAACATTCTTAATAGTCATAATACTCTTATTAAGCTCTTCCACTTCACTGAGACTTAATGATGATAATAATTCCTTTAAATGCTCATTAAAATATTTACTATTGTTTTCTATGAAATCCTGCCCTTTACTTGTTAATATTACTCGGATTATTCTACGGTCATTTTCATCATGCACCCGCTCAATTAGACCTTCATTCACTAATTCATCCATTCTACTAGTTATTTGTGATTTAGATATTCTAAATTTCTTACCAATTCCTGATAATGAAGGATTATCATATTTTTCAATTAATATTAACCAAAAAAATGTTTTCAAAAACTTCCTATCACCTAAATGAAGTAACTCCCTATTAAATAATTTAATATAAATTAAAGTATCCTCCATGATCCCCTCAACCAATTTATCCTTCTGTATTTTACTCATAAAAATTATCCCAAATCCATAAATTTTATTTGTTAAATGTAAAAATTTAGTTTATAAATTAAAAATAATAGTTCACTTTACTGAACTATATAGATTAATGAACTATTCACTTATATAAAACTTTTGATAAAAAAATTGAAGAAAAAAATAGAATAAGTAACCATGATCCATTAAAATAAAATTTACTGATAAAACAGAAAACCCTAATCAAACCACTAAAGCTTAAAAAATAGATATTTGTAACTAAAAAAAAATAATATAATATTAAATTTATAAAATCTATATTTTTTCATATAAAAAAATAAAAAATGTTATTTTTACGATTAAATCAAATAGTAAAAAAAAGTTATCAAATTATTAACTATTTCCGAATATTTTTCATTGATTCTAAAGACTCCAAAGCTAAAATTCTTAACAATTCCTTTAATTTATTTTTTTCTTCATCAGTTAAAGATTTAATATTACTCTCCCATTTTTCATCTATTAATCGTATATTATCCACGGTGGTTCTTCCTTTCAGTGTAATGGTTATTATATTCTTTCTCCGATTATTTTCATCAACGTTACGTTTAACCATACCCGCATCTTCTAATTTTTTTAAAGCACGAGCTATGGTACTTTGATTCATATGATAAGTATTAGCTAACTCCTTTTGAGAGATGCTGTCCTTTTTAGATAAACCAGTTAAAAATAGTAATTGTCCACCATGGATTCCATATTTCTCTATTTCCTGAATTAAGAAAACTAAATATGCTCTATTAACCGTGGAGATTAAAGAACCTAAAGTCATATCCAATATTTCATCTCTTGTAAAACGTTCATCTTCCACCATAATTATCTAATCCTCTAATTTATTATTTATATTGTTTTAATTATAAATAATAAAGATTAAAAGATTTTAGTTAATATTTAAATTTATTGCATCTTTTTTTAATCTTTTTAAAAATATTCTAAAGTAGAGGTAACTAATAGCTGACCCTAAAATAATACCAATTACTATTCCCCAATAAATGCCATTTGCTCCTAAATGTAATACGAATCCCAGAATATAAGCTGCTATAAGTGATAGGATTAAATCTCTTATAATAATTAGAACTAATGAAGTAGATCCTTTACCCATAGCTTGGAATACACTTGAAGATGCTAGGCCTAATGGTAATGCTATGAAGTATATACAGAATATTCTAATGAATTCCACTATTTTTGGAGCTAAAATTGCACTATTTGATGAATAAGTGAATAACCATGTAATACTTGGTGCAAAAATATATGTTAGAATAGCTAAAACTAGTGAAATAAGGACTGCTAACTTAATTGAATAATTAAATGATAATTCTAACTTTTTATAATTCTTTGCACCAAACGCTACTCCACCTATTATTAATAGAGCAGTTTCTATACCCATTGCAGGTGTAATTCCTAATGATACTATTCTCCATCCCACGGTATAAACAGCTACTGCAGTTGTTCCAGCTACAATAATTAACATAGCATTGATAATTATTGTTGTTATGGACATTATAAAGAATTCTACACTTGCAGGTAAAGTTACTAAAAGTATATCTTTAATGATTCCTATATTAAAGCTGAAATTTCTTAATTTCAATGCTAAATATGTATCCTTTTTTATTAAAATCCAATAGAATATCACCATACAAGATATTAATGATGATAACACTGTTGCTATTGCTGCTCCACTTATTCCCAGCTTTAATGTGTAAATGAATATTGGGGCTATAATTATGTTTAATAAACTGGATATTGCCATTGCATATGTGGCTCTATTCATATCTCCCTCTGCGCGTAGAATACTCGAACCTATTCCGTTAAATAATAATGCAAAAGATCCTAAAAAAATAATTTGCCCATATTCTGTTGCGAGAGTTAATACACTACCTGCACCTATCACTATTAAAATATCTTTTAAAAATATGAGTGAAATAAGTGGTAGTATTATAGAAATTATAAGAGTTAATAGTATGGAGTGCATTGCTGCATTATTTGCTTGATCCTTATCTTTTGCCCCTATACAACGAGATATAAGTGATGTAGTGCCAGTTCCTAAACCTGACCCTAAACCGAGGATTATCATAAATAATGGGAAAATGAATCCTAATGCAGCTAATGCATTAAAACCAAGTCCAGCAACCCATATACTATCAATTATTAGATAACTTAATGCGAGTACCATTGTTAACATCATAGGGAATGATAGTTTCCTTATGGCTTTTTCAGGGTCTCCTGTTATTAATTCAATTCTACTATTAGATTTATTATCTGCATTGGTCAATGTATATCACCATAATTTTTTTTTAAAATATAATTTTATTATTGCATTTGACCATAATTGCATAATGCAAGTATATAATTTCATCATATAAATACTTGCCTAATGCAAGAGTAGAAAAAACTGTATAAATCCACTAAATGGACTACATGTAATAATAAAAATACTGATAATTCTAAAAAAAATAGATTTTAATTAAAATAATTATAATATCCAAAAAAAAATCATTTAATTATCCATTCACTAATAGTGTTAATCACATCAATACTAACATAAACTCCACAATATAATCTTGAGGAGTGGATTTACCCTCACCCGTGATAAATAAATGAATCAATGAAGGGAATAGTTTTAAAGAAGAATTAAATTTATTTTAAATGCATTACTCCAATCACGATAATCTTTATCAGCTAATACTTGATAATCTCTCCACCTTGAAGAATAAGCATTGGTAAACCATACCACATTACCTCAAACTTTATTTTATTCTTTGAAAATATCCTCTATTGAAACATTAAAGAATTTAGCTAATTTAAACGCTAAAGACAGTGAAGGATCATATTTATTCTTTTCAATAGCAATAATAGTCTGTCTAGTTATCCCTAATTTATTTGCAAGATTTTCCTGGGTTAAATCGTTCATGGCCCTATAGACTTTGAGTTTATTTTTCATGTATTTCCTCAAAATTTTATATTAACCATACTTCCTTTTGTTATAAGTGTAGAAAACTGCATAAATAATGATTATAACTACACCCGATATATTCAGAGTGATTCCTATTGGTGTGTACTGAGGATAACGGTAACTAAGAGTATCTAATATAATTCCTAAATATATTACCATTATTGTGAATACAAATAAAGTTTGGCGAGAAGCTTTTTCACTTATATAATACGCTCTTTCATCTTTAACTTTAAATTCTTTTCTAATTTTCCGTTTGAATGGATAAGAAATAATAAAACTCAAAGCTACACCAAAAATAACAGTTAATAGATTTCCATTTATAATTCCCCATATAATTAATAGTACAACTGGTATTAAAAGTATTATACGAATTATTTGAAGATATTTAAAAATTGAATTTTTATTTTTTTTATCATCGTAGATTTCATTTTCTTCATTTTTCATTTAAATCAACCATCCAAAGATATTATAAATTTTTCTTTTGAATATTAAATATTATGTAAATACTTCTTTACATAATGTATTATAAACCATACTATATGTAACTAACTATATACACTAAAACAAATGAAGCAGGATTAGAACTATTAAAACTTAAAAAAAAAATTATGAAACAAGTTAAATGAAAACCATAATATGCAAATAGTAACTATAAACCAAAAAATAATGAAGCAATCCACAATAAATCAGAAAAAAATTTTATATCAAAAAATTTATTAAAATAAAAAAAAATTCTGTTGTTAAAAAAAAAAGTATCATAATTAAAAAAAACAACTCATTGTAACCTCAAATTAGAAAATATTAAATTCAATTTTCCTGTTTTTCATTATACTTAACCCAGAAATCCTCAATAAATTTCACTGCTAACCCATAATCCACTAAAGAATCAGGCTTACTAATGTACAAGTGAGGACAGTTCCGGTATCTCTCAACTTCCTTCTCATCAACTTCATCGATAAGAAAAACCACAGGTATACAACCCTTATCAGAGGATAATGATTTAGTACGTTCCTCAAGTTCCTCTAAAACCCTCCAAGCACCACCATGTAAAATATGAATATCAAAAATAATAATATCCGGTCTAAGCATACTACTAAACTCACCCTGCTGCAGAATCATCTCCACACCAACATCCCTACTCTCCGCAACACGAATATTAACAGGAAACTCCGAATCACTAAAAGCCTCAACAAAAAATGGCAAACTCTCAGGATTAACTTCAATAAACAAAACCTCAACAGGATTAATAATCTTCTTCAAATCTTCCACATCCAAAAAAATTTTAAAATCAATAGTAAATTCAATAAAAAAAATTTTAAACACTTTAATACATCTAATTTATTTCATAATCAATATATAATTAATTGAAAACAATAGAGTAATAAATTAATTAATAAAAGGATATGGGAAACTTTTTTTTTAAATATTGAGATAAAAAAAATAATATTAATTAGATTATTAAAAGAGCAGATGTCCAAAATGAAACATCTAATCTATACTATTGGACACAGTAACCTGGAATCGAAGCAGTTTATAGAATTACTTCATTTTAACGGGATTGAATTATTAGTTGATGTTAGGAGTTCGCCTTACAGTAAATATGTTCCACATTTTAACAGTCCCCGATTGAGAAATAATCTTAAAAAGGTGGGAATTAATTATAGGTACCTTGGTGATAAAATTGGAGGTAAACCATCCAGTGATGAATATTACGTTGATGGAAAGGTTATTTACCCGTTAATTAAAACAACTGAAAAATATAAAAAAGGAATAATAGAACTAATAAAATTTTCTAAGGAATATAAAACTGTTATTATGTGTGCAGAGAAGAATCCTAATAATTGTCACCGTTATCTGTTAATAACTCCTTCACTAGTTGAAAAAGGATTAGAAGTGATTCATATCTACGGATGTGGAATTATCAATGATGAGAATAAAGAGGATGTTCAGAAGACTCTCTTTGATTTTTTCAAGTAAATGAACAATTCAACTAAGAAATAATAATTAATATTTTAATTAATTTTAAGTTGAATAATTATTCAATTATCGTATTTTATGGTGTTTTCTTCGCCTATGGTTTGGATTATATCTTTAATTTTAGTGCTTTGTTTTAGTGTAGTTGAATTGCCTATTATTACCAGTTTTTTCCGTGCTCGGGTGATGGATACATTTAGTCTAGTGGGTTCTTCAATAAATCTTTTTTTAAATTTACCTAATCGTCCTATTTTACTTCTACAGAAGCTCATTATAATAATGTCTTTTTCTCTTCCTTGAAATCCATCCACAGTATTTACTTCAACTTCATTATTTTCTAAATATTTTATTATAATTTTTTTATGTTTCTTGTAAGGAGTTATAACACCAATCTCTGATGGATTTACATTATTATTTAATAAAGAATTAATTATTTGAGTTACTAATAATGCTTCAAATCTGTTTTCACATCCGCCTTCAATTCCATTTTCATAATATTCAGTATTAATAGTGTCTATAAATGTTAAAGGAGTATTGGGATTAATTATAAGTGCAGTTTCTTCATCTAATTCATATTCAATAGTTTGATCAGCAATTGCTTCATATGTTTTGAGTTTACCATCATAGAATAAATCACTTGCAATATCAGCTATAATTTTATTCATCCGATATTGTGTATCTAAAAATGTATAGTTTTCTGGATATTTATTTTTTAAACGGTTGAATATAGATAAGTTTAATTCTTTCAAAAAATTTGATTTCTCTATAGGCTGTAATTGTTTATCATCACCTACTAATATGAATTTTTTACATTTCATTAATGGTATGAGGGATTCATAACTTGCAACTTGACTGGCTTCATCCATTAATGTAACATCGAATACTACTTTATCCAGAAGAGGATGTGCAGAGGAGATTACGGTTGCTGCGATTAAATTTGATTTAGATAATATATCATTATCAATAAAATTTATGAGATAAAATTTTTCATCTTTTTTTTGTTCAATGGTATCTTTAATATTTTCCATTTCCTTAATTAATTTATTTTGTATATTTGATTTGAATTTTATTTCATTTTTAATGGATTTTATTTCTAAACTTAGATAAGTATTATTTTTCTTAGAATTTTTTATGCTGATTTTATAAGCTTTAGTTAATAGTTTATTTTTCTCAATAATTAACTTCTGTTGAAATAATTTTTTATTTTCTATATTATATTCATTTAGCTGCTCTAGAATCATATATTCAGCATTTAAAGCTTCTTGACTAGGATCTGATTTATATAATTTCTTTAACTCATCATTTATAGTCCAATATCTATTAAATGCTCTCCGCATTCCATGATAACGTGCTTCTTTTTTATTTAAAGTTTTATGATAGTTTTTATTCTCTTTAGACTTAAAGAAGTGTATTATAGGGTTTTTGAATAAATTCCACTTCTTCATTTCATTTATTTCAGATTCTAATTTATAATAATCATCTGCTAATGGTAAATTCGCTTCCATTTTCTTTAATTTAAGTAATTCCAATCCGAAACTATAATTTTCATCAGATTTATTCTTTAATGATTCAATTTTCTGTTTAATCTCCGTATGTGGATTATACTCGATTTCTATTATTTTATTCAGTTTATTATCATTTTTAATGATTTTAAGATTATTTATCTTAACAATTTTTAGTAAATTATTAATTCTATTATTTAAATACATGATTTCAGTATTCAAATTTTTTTTTGCGTCATTTAATGGCTTTAATTTTTTATAAGCTAAATTGATAGTTTCATCAATTTTCAATATATCTAGCCATTCAGAATATTTCTCACGCTTCTTTTGAAGAGTGTATTTAGATATAGACGATGTTATCTCTTTATCAGAACCAATCCGCAGAATATTATCATCAAATGAATCATCTAATCTAGTGAGAATATTATTAATACCATTATTCGTGGAGGCCGTTACCAATATCTTTTTATCCTGTTTTATAAGATAATATATTAATTCCAATATAACATGGCTTTTACCGGTTCCTGGAGGTCCGATAATTAAATGGAAATAATCAGATTCTAAAGCATTTTTAACAGCAGTTTTTTGGACATTATTTAAATTATCGGATAATTCAACTAATTTAAGATTCGTAATATTTATTTTTCCTCTTCCAATTATATAATCGAGGATTATCTTATTATAATCCTCTAAATGATTTTCTTCAATTTTTTTAATAGTATTATCCAACCGATCTATAATAACATTAATAATATCAATTTCAACTTCATCTGCCACATTGAAGCTGGAGACATCTTTTAAATTAATTTCAATTATAACATTATTATTATCAGTATAACTGTCAATAATCTTCCCTATTTTCCCGTTTACTTTAAGCAGTGAATCATGATCAATAAATGTATATTTACCAATTTTAACAGTTAATATTTCATTATTAGGTTCAATATTAACTATAAAACCTGAAACTATTTCATCCGGTTCTTTTCTCCTTTCAAATTTAATAAATTTCCGGATATCAAGTACTAATTCCTTATATTCATCAGATAATTCCACTATGGTCATTCAATTACCTACTTCTTCACTTATTAACCATATCCATAGTTAAAGGTTTGCTTCTAATCCACAAATCATTAAAAAATTCTGCTGCCTTTAAAACATCCTGATTCTTCCGAATAACTACACCCGCCTCATAATTAACATGCAACCCATTTCGTGTTAAATTAGCTGATGATATAATAGCTACACTTGAATCAACAATAATTAATTTAGCATGTAAATCATTATTAAATCTTAAATCAGCCCCTATATCATCATGTAATACTCTTAATTTATCTTTATCTGTGATACCAGATTTAATATCCTCATCTTGCCATTTAGTGATAATTTTAATATCTACTTTTTTATTAAACTTATTAAATTCAGTAGTCAAATAAGTTATCCACGGCGAACAAACTAATACTTCCCTTTCAGCTGCAGCTAAACAACTACGAATCTCACCATAAACAGATTTAACTTCATTAGGCGATGTAATAATAAAATCAAAATAATTATTGCAATGCTCTAAATCAGATTTAAGTTTATTATTCTCATTTATTAAATCATTAATATCATCCAAAAGATCACCTCGATCAATAATCGACTGCAAATCAGCTAAATGATCTTTATAATCCTCATTATCTTCCTTTAATAACTCATTCTCTATTTGTAAATTTTCAACAAGCTCTTTACAAACCCTATACTCCTTAATCTTACGGACTAATTCTAATTTATCTTCAGAAACATCCAAATTCAACACCCCTAATTGAGTATAAATTAAAATAAATTTTACATACATATAATATGATAAATCATATTACAGATAAATTAAATCTTTTATTTCCTGAAAAAATTAAGATAATGAATTAAATTTTTTTTTATTCAAAATAATATTATAAGAAAAAAATTCACAAAATGTTTTTATTTAAAGTCTTTTTCGGTTTGATTGTAATAGTAATTAATATCTTATGTTTTATGAATATTAAGTAATATAATTGTTATTTGGGGGCATTAAATGGCTTGTCCTAATTGTGGTTATAATAATAATCCTAATGCAGTATTCTGTAAAAAATGTGGTGCAAATTTATTTACAGGTGAAATGAATCTTATTAATCGTATTAATAGTAGAATTAATTTGTTAACAGTTTTTTTAGGACTTGCTGTTTCTATAATAGTATTATTCATTGCCAGTATTTTTTATGGTTCACTAGTTGCTTCAGGTACTTTAAATCTAATTGCATTTATTGCTTTGATTCTTTTTTCCATGACATTTATCGGTGGGATTGTAACCGGCCTTTTAGGTAATGATAATTCTTCTGATGGTTTAATAAATGGTGGAGTTTTAAGTTTAATACTATTAATTAATCTAGGATTTATTATTGGAGTAATATGGTTAATCTTTATCGCTGTATCATCCTACTTGACCAGTGCTCTTCAAACTTATACTGGTGGTCTAATATCCACTTCCAACATTGTTAATAACACATCAACAAGCAATACAGTGGAATCATTCTCAACCATTATTCAATTTATCCTAATACTAATAACAACTTTCCTTGGAGGAGTATTCGGTGGAGGATTAGGTGCTTATATAAAGAAAAGTTTCAAATAGGTGAAAAATAAATGAGATGTCAAAATTGTGGACATGAAAATGATCCTGATGCTAAATACTGTGAAAAATGCGGCTCTAATTTAAATAAATCAGGTATGCCGTCATCGACTAAGATTTTAATAGTAGTTGTAATAATTTTAGTGGCTGGTTTAGGTTTGGTTAGTGGGATGATGTTAATGAAAAATCAACAACAACTCTCATCATCAAATAATACAATTAATAATACCACTAATGGTGGTAGTGGTTCAAATAATCCCACTGGTAGTAATGCTCAATATAAGACTTATTCCAATGGTTTAGTTAGTTTTCAATATCCTTCTAATTGGAATGTGTTACCGAATAATGCTAATACAATGGTGATTGCAGGTGTTTCAAGTTATCCTGCCTTCAGTGTTTATAATGAATCTAAATATGGGTATACTAGCTTATCTGCTTATGTTTCAAGTTCTGAAAGTTATCAAACCAGTTTGGGATATTCAATTCGATCTGAACAAAGTACAACTGTTGATGGATTCCCCGCTTATGAAATAGTCTATCAAGAAGAAAGTGGTAGTGGCGTCATGGTTGTTCAGCAGATGGACTTAGTGGAATTATCTCCAGGTTCACAATATTTTGCATTAGTTGGAGTTGACACGATAGATCATTATGATCAAGAAATAAGCACCTTTAATCAGATAATAAGCAGCTTTAAATTCTTATCATAAAAAAAAATGTGATAATTAATGAAGTAATGGTTTCAAGATTCATTTAGATGTAGGGAAATAAAATACAGAATTTTTGATATATAAGATATATTTTGAAGCTTTAGTTGACGCTATAAAAGAAAATTTAAATGTATAGAAGTTTACAAAGTTGATGTGTTAAGTGACGGAATTCTTACAAAAGGTGGAGTAATTATTTAACATCCTAGGGCGTTAAAAAAAACGAAATTTAAAGAATTCGACCACTAAATTTATATCCACTAATTTTTGCGATATTATTAAGGGGCAGGAGCGTTTAACTAAAATAAAAAGGAGTTTCTAACATATATAAAAAGAGTGTTGAAAATAAAAAACGAAATAAATCATCTATTAAAAAAACTAAAAAGGCTTTAAAGAAGCGTTCTCATATTGATGAGAAAATATTTCATTATAACTTGATATGGATTTCCGGAGTAATTATCATATTAATTGGATTAATGGGATTATTCTTCACGTTAGCTACTATAATCTTAATTTTATTGGGAGTAATTATTTTCAGTTATGGTTATAATAATTCTCGAAGGTGGATGAAAGGATCTAAAGGTGAAAAGTTAGTAGCAAAATATTTAAAAAAATTATCTAAGGAATATTATGTTTTTAATGATGTTACTCTCCCTGTTAAAAGAGGTAATATTGATCATATCGTAGTTGGTCCTAATGGGATTTTTGCTATTGAAACTAAAAATATTAGTGGTTTATTCATCATAGACGATGATGAATGGTACTATAAAAGTCATTATGAAGTACAAAAAAGCAGATCTCAGCCAGGAAAACAAATTAAAAATAATGTTGTGATTCTATTAGATTATCTAAATTCTAATGGAGTAAACACTAAAAAATTTTGGATAAACTCTATTGTAGCATTAAATAATCCGAATATAATTATTGAAGAAACACCGAAACATTATGATATTGTACAACCCTCAGAGATTACCAAATTCATAACTAATACGAATAAAACCTTAAATAGACATACATTAAAAACTATTGTTAATTTACTAGAACCATATAGTAGATTCAGCAATAATTGAACTAAAATTTTTTTTAGATTTAAATTATGGATTAAGATAGAATAACTAAATCACAAGGAATTAGTTTTATTTTAAGTATTTTTCTGTTTAGATTGTAATAGTAAATAATAAGTATTATTAAAAACGAGTAAAATTCAGATAAGTTTACTTAATAAATCTTATGAATAAGTTAACCGAAAAAATTAAGGATTTACCTAATTGTAATAGATTACCAGAAAGAACATTTTCTTACTCCATATATGTTTACTTCTTTTACTTAGATATACTCCTACTTTTAAATTTATTATCATTATTAATAATTACACCTGATTTTTAAATGGTTTAACTCAATATTATGGTTTAGGGTTAGAAATAACAGAGGATTAAGTGCATATATAAAAATCTTTAAAATAATATAAAAAAATGGGTGAGGTGAATAAAATAAATGAAATGTCATAATTGTGGACATGAAAATGATACTAATGCTACAAATTGTGAAAAATGCGGCTTGAATTTAAACAAATCAAGTATACCATCAACAACTACGATTTTAATTGCTATCGTAATAATTTTAGTGGCTGGTTTAGGTTTAGTTAGTGGCATGATGCTAATGAAGAATCAAGCTACACTTATTTCTAGCAATAATACTTCAAATAATAAAAATACAACTGCAAATATCACTACATCAACAAATACAAGAGAATCAACTAATAATTCATTAAATAATAGTACTCCCCCAAATAATAATCAAAATCAATCTAACCCAAATCCTAACTCCAACCCCACTATTACTGCACCACAAATATCCACTTCCCAAGCAATATCCTTAGCTCAAAGATACGAATACTTCAATGATGCTAATTATTATGTACAATACAATCAGAATGGAAATTACCCTTATTATACAGTCACCATCTATTCTAACCATTATAATGAATATGAAGGTTCAATAGATATAAATGCCATTACAGGACAAGAAATATAATCCTGATACTAAATTCTGTTAAAAATGTGGCTACAATTTAAATAAATCAAACAATTCGACTCAAACACCAAGCAGAGGAGCTAACTATCAAGTAATTCTACGTCCAGGAGCAAAAACTTTAAATTTTTAAAACTATATTTTTTTACTTCGAGTATTATTTTAAACTTTAGATAATATTATTCCAATATAAGCCCTGATAATTGCAGAGAAAAAGGTATAACTCATTTGCAATAACCAAAACAAGTGGAACTACCGATCGAAGTATTCCAAATGAAAAAAGAACTGCAGTTAATATTAACCATGTGATAAATCCTATAATTATAGATATAACTGGATGAAACCTCATAAAAAACCTTAAACCCCCATCCATGTTAAGAATTATTCAATTTTTTTCTATGTTTTTTTCAGTGTTTTTTTGTAATTGTTCTTGTATGGTTATTCCTAAATAACTTCCAACGATTGCTGAGAAGACATATCCTACTATTGTGCCTATAAATACTCCAGTTTGGACATAATAACTAGTATATATGTTTGTATCGTTAAATAATCCAGCTATTATATAAATTGTTAATAATATTACTGTGAAGTATATACCATATTCTATCTTTTCTTCTTTAGCTAGAAATGTAGTTATGAATGCTCCTAATGCGAAGATGGTTACTCCTATTTGAAAATTGATTACTCCAAAAAAAGGACTATTTAAACCGAGAATTAACTTTAACATAAAACCAATAAAAATTGCAATTATTAATCCTATGATTATAGATATAACTGGATGAAATCTCATAAAACTTAACCCCCGCATCTCTATTAAATTTTATTGTTTATTATAAACCTTATATTCCTATAAACTATCCTATACTATATATAATTTATTTAATATTAGATTAGATTATATTATATTATAAATTATATATTTTAAAGTATTGATAATGGATTTTAAAAGTAATAAATCTTAAACTTTAAATTTAGATTTTTATTATAAGAGAATTTAATTTTAGAATTAATTATTTATCAAACCTTAAGGGTAATATAATATTACCAGATTTATATATAATAAAAATGGTGATTTAAATAGCTAATAAAAATGATATACCTAGTCAAACACATTACAGACTATTATTCTATTCAATTTGTGGCTTTATCCCTCTATTATTACTTGCTGCTTGGTTTATAATAGCATCTATTGTAAGCATGAGCTATAACGAGTACTACTCTATTAGTCCTGTTAACTTTGGCTTCTATGCAATGATACAAACTGGGTCTTCGAATGGGTTTACCATCACCTCGTAATAGATACTTGAAACTTGGTGTATGGTCCTTAGTAATCTTCGGTCTCGGAATATTGTTTTCAGGATTATTACCATTGATTGGAGTAACACTGAATTATCTCGTACATGTTCCGTATAATCTGTTTAGTGCTATTGCATTTGCTGTGACATTTATCGCATATATTGCAGCTCAAATGTTAATCGTTGAAGGATTAAAAGATGAAGATACTGTAATTTGGGGTAAATATAGAAGATATACAAGGGGAAGTGGTTTTTTATTCATTATTTTACTAATTTTACTAACATTAGCCATCATTTACAGTTTTTATCCGGGAGTAAGTGAGAGGGTATTTATAATTCTAACTTGGATATGGATATTCATAACTGGAGTAAAACTTTATTTAATATCCATAAACCGAAAACCAATCCTGAATAGATGGATCTAAAGTTTTAATTAAATCCACATTACATTATTATTGAGAATAAATCCGATTTTTTTAATTATACATAGAAGAAGGTAGTATTAAATGATTGCGACATCTAGAAGGTTGATCCTAATTACATTTATTAATATAACCATTGTTATATCCATAATAAATTATGCCTTTTACTTATATGGTACAAATATAATCATTATAGCCACTATTATTGAAATAATAGCAATATTAATACCCATGATATTAAGCATTAATTATTTGTTAGAATGGGAATTATAAAAAATAAAATTCAACTTTAATTGAACAGTTAAAAAAACTAATTTATCTGTAAGAATTAAGGGTTTCTAATGATGGAGTAACAGTAAATATGAGTATTTGAGGTTTGAATGCTTAAAAAATAAAATGGAATAAAAAAAAAGTTTTTAAGTATTATAAAAAAATGAGGAAACCGGAAAGTTCATTTGCCCACCATGAACTGTTTCATTAATTGTTTATAAAATTATAATTTTTTTTAGGAGTACAAATGATGCTTGACCCCTGGTTCGACAATTGTCTGCATGTCAAAGTACTCTCTTAACTTCATTATTTTATTGTTTTGAATCTCACACACTAACACAATAGATAACTTAAACTCTGACCCCGGAGTGGGTCTATCTTTTGAAGCAGGCCAGTCTTCCGTGACTATTGCAGTATGAACGTACTCCCAGCATAATCTAGTACCTTCATTATTAGTGAATACATCAAACGGGTGGATTCCACGTTCACCTTTATGATTCCTAGCATTAACCGATCTTGTCGCAAGTTCTTTAATTTGATCTATACCATGGAATGTTTCACCTGTAGCCATTAGGATCCATTCACTGTCCTCGGTGAAAAGTTTCATTATACCATCTATGTCATCTGTACCCATACATCGAGTAAATTCCTGAACAACATCAGTAATACTTGGCTCGGTATTAGGGGTAAACAATTGAGGATCAATTCCGATTTGTTTAAAAATACTAGTTGTATCCCAATATGTTATTTGCTCTACAATTAATCCTTGTGAATTTATACGGAAGAAAGATGCGACATGGATTTTATATGATCGGTTCGTAGGTGCTATAACTCCAGTTGGCAATTCCATAGGACCGGTGAATGTGGCTGTTTCAATCACTTCACTTACTACTCTATCCCCTTCAGCAGTAATGCTGATAACTTCTTCTTTTAAGTCAGGAAGAGCTTTATCAAAAATTTCAAATCCTTTAGTAATCATATCTTTGTTGGCAGCGCGTCTTTGACTAAGAGAACTTCGAGATATAAAATCAGGAGCAAGTAAAGAGAGTAAATCATCCAAGTTATGCTCTGACCAAGCACGCCAATAATTAATAACTGTTTCTTTAGGTGTCATTTTTATATAATCTCCTTTCATTTGAATTGAGTAATGACGCTTCCAACGTCTAATTATTCCCGGAGTAAGTCAATTTTACCATTAACATTTATGTGATATATGAAGCAAACCGGCACTTTATATTTCTTGCTAACTATAGAGCTAATGTCATCTGGGAAAGGCCAATTTGATTGCTTAGCGAACTCTACAATATCTTCAGTGATAGTACCAATATTCCAATACTCCCAAATACCCCATTCCTTACATGCTGTATTGAGTATGACTTCTGGTTCTTTTTGAGAAGCATACTTTGAGGCTTTAAGAAATGGTATGACATTCTCCTTCCCTTTGCGTATCTGATTATTAGGCATCATAATCCATTCAAGTTCATCAGCAAACTGAGCTTCAGCGGTATCCCAATCATCCTTCCAAGCTGCCCAAAAAAACGTAGAAAAAGGAGTAACAGTTGAACCTTCTTCAAGATCATTATATTTTATATCAGCCATTTTTTTTACACCTCTTTTATTAATAATTATGTAATTAATTTATTATTATATTTCATATTGTATAAAACTTTATTTATTTTTTATAGGAACTAATTTAATATATTACAAAAATATAATTTTAATTAAAGAATAAACTTAATATAAAAAGATTATTTTTCATTAACATGATTTTGAGGTTTTTTTTAATGAATGGATTTGAAAAAAGGCGCCTAAAAAAGAAAAATTCTATATTAATTGCAGCCTTAACATTGTTTAAACAATATGGATATAGAAAGGTTACCGTTGCTGAGATAGCTGATAAAGCCTCTGTTTCACAAGTATCCATATATAATTACTTTAAAAGTAAAGAAAACCTAAAACAGGAATTATTAATCAAACTAATGGATGATTATTACCTTGAAATATCAAATATTTTAGAAAGCACGGATTATATAGAGCTTAAATTGGAAAAATTACTATTATCTATGGTTGATGTCGTTAAAAGATCTTCCATGCAATTTTTACTGGAATCTGTAGCAAATGATACATTTGTTAATAAATATATACTAGAAAAACGAGAAAAAATTAAGAATTTAATAGTTAATTTTGTTGAAGAAGGGAAAAAAGATGATATAATTGATGATTCAGTTTCTACAAATGCAATAGCTATCTATATAGAAATTTTCCAATACTACTTTAACAATAATCCATCAGTTATAACAAAATTTGGGAATAACCCCGAGCTTTTTATGGAAGTTCATTCATTATTCTTAAAGGGTCTTGTAAGTAAACTAAAATTAAACATTTAAAAAAAAAATGGGATTTAAATAATCCCTAAATTGAACTAATAAAACTATTTAGATCAATGATTCATTATGTATGAACCATTGATTGTTTACCTATTCAAAAATAATATTAGGTGGGTAAAACTTTTCTTCCATATGTTTCATTTATAACTTCAGCTAATCCTACGTACATTGCACTTAATCCAACAAATATTCCCTCATAACCAGCGATTAAGATTATGGTACTGTTTCCAGTTATTGTGCCTACTGCTAATAAAAAGAATAGTAATGCTAATGTAGAGAATACCACTTGTAATCCACGACTTATTTTAATTGTTGCTATAAACATTACAGCAGTGAATACACCCCACATTACAAAATATGCAGCAATTGATGCGGAATTCGGTGCGGCGGCTAAATTTAATTTAGGTAATACCAGCAAAAAGACAAAGGAGTACCAGAAAAATCCGAATGAACTAAATGCTAATGTAGCGAAGGTGTTTCCATTGCGATACTCCATTATACCTGCGATAATCTGTGCAGTACCACCATAAGCTAATGCCATAGCTAATATCATACTACTTAAACCAAAAAATCCGGCATTAGAAAAATTCAAGAGGACTGTAGTTAATCCAAAAGCAACTAATCCTAGAGGAGCAGGATTAGCTTGTGTATGTTTTAAAAGCTTATTCCCACTTATAGTAATAGTAGCATATTCTTCATCAACCATTATTTATAAACCTCCATTTAAATTCAATTAAATCATATTTTTATTTTAATTTATTAGAATCAATTCTTAATCCAAAAATTTTAATTTCATTCTTCAAGAGTAGAAATGTCCCCTTCATCTTCACCTAATTCTCTGGCTCTTAAAACCCTTCTCATAATTTTCCCACTTCGAGTTTTAGGGAGTGAATCCACCTGAATTAATTCACCTATAACAGCTACCGGACCTAATTCATATCTAACATGACGTTTCAAGTCTTCAATAAGTTCAGTTTTAAGTTCATAGCCTCCCCTAAGTATTAAAAAGGCTTTTATAACCTCACCTTTAACGGGATCTGATTTACCAATAACAGCCGCTTCTGCAACAGCAGGATGACTTACAAAAGCCGATTCAACCTCAGAAGTTCCCACCCTATGACCTGCAATTTTTAAAACATCATCGGATCTTCCCAATAGCCAGAAATAACCGTCTTCATCTTTACGAGCCATATCCGCGGCATTATAATATCCCGGGTAATCTTTCCAGTAAGTATTGATGAATCTTTCATCATCATGATATAAACCACGGAACATGGCCGGCCAGGGTGTTTTAATAACTAGGAATCCACCTTTACCTAAAGGCACGGGATTACCTTTCTCATCAACAACATCAGCCTCTACTCCGGGTATAGGTTTAGTAGCTGAACCGGGTTTTAATGGAGTAGTGGGTAATGGTGATATGAGGTGCATGCCTGTTTCGGTTTGCCACCAGGTATCCATGATTGGTATTTTTTCTTTTCCAATATTTTTGTAAAGCCACATCCACGCTTCAGGGTTGATGGGTTCACCGACTGTTCCTAATATTTTCAAAGATGATGTATCATGTATTTTAGGATACCGGTTACCGAATCTCATGAGGTGTCTGATGGCTGTTGGTGCAGTATAGAATTTAGTTACACCATATTTTTCCACTATTCGCCACCACGCACCGGGATCTGGATAATCCGGTGCTCCTTCATATACCAATGTAGTAGTTCCATTTAGTAACGGTGCATATATTACATAACTGTGTCCAGTTATCCAACCAATATCCGCAGTGCACCACCATAAATCATCATCGTGAATATCAAATATATCCTTGAGTGTGGTAGCGACACCAACCATGTAACCTGCAGTACTGTGTAAAATTCCTTTAGGTTTACCTGTACTTCCTGAAGTGTATAATACAAATAATAAGTCTTCAGCATCCATTTCTTCAGCTTCGAATTCAGCGGATTCTCCTTCTATAAGTCTATTATAGGATATTTCTCTACCACTTAAATCAGAGGTTTCTATGGGATTATCAGTATGTTCTACTACAATTACGGTTTCAATAGTGTGTGATTGTAGTAGGCCTTCGTCTGCTATTTTCTTAAGGTCTATTATTTTACCTCTCCGGTAGGTTCCATCAGCAGTTATGAGTATTTTTGCTTCTAATTCATTCATTCTTTCTACAAAGGGCCCCACACTTAATCCAGAGTATACTACATTGTGTATTGCACCTATTTTAGTGCAAGCTAACATGGAGACCAGGAGTTCAGGACACATGGGTAGGTACATGGATACTCTATCACCTTTTTTTACTCCTAAATTTCTGAGAGCGTTGGCGAATTTATTTACTTCTCGGTATAATTCGTAATAGGTGATTTTTCTCTCGCCACCTCGCTCGTTTACATAGAGTATAGCTATCTGATTTCTTTTCGATGTTTTAATCCAGCGATCCACTGCATTGTAAGCTAAGTTAATTTTACCATTGACAAACCATTTATAGAATGGTTTGTTGCTATCATCTAAGACTTTATCCCATTTTTGGAACCATTCAAATTGTTCAGCCTTTTCAGCCCAATAGTTCTCTAGATCTTTTCCTTTCTCTAATTCTGCTTCCCAATCATTGACATTAGCTCTTTCGATTGTTTCTGCTTTAGGTGCAAAAATTCTTTTCTCGTTGAGCAGAACATCAGTTTCATGTGTCATTATTTTTTTCCCTCCTTTTCAATTATAATGTTAAGTTAGTTAGTTTTCCTATAAATAGTTTATCATTATTAATCATTATAAAATTTTTAAATAAAATTATATCCATAAATTATACAATACTTATTTAAAAATAAATTAAAGCCACATTAAACATTTATAATCCATATAATCAGTTTAAATTAATAAACAAATGTTTTAGATCTATTTTATGTAGTTGACTCTGTAAGGTTTTCAATCATAAATCTTATCAGTTGTTAAGACTTAATAAAATATTAAAGATTTTAAATTCTATTGATAAATTAATTATTCCTTAATTAAATAAACAAAATATTTATAATTAAACGTTCTATTTCTAATCTCTAATTAAAATCTTTAATGGAGTCTTAAAATTTTATGATTAAATCTGATGAAATATCTGATGAAGAACAGAAGCAGAAATCATTGGAACGAGTAAAACAATCTAGTGATGAATTTGAAATTTCCAATGATGATACACGACTTAATATGTTCTTGCAAGCAGTCCATACGCGTCCATGGCTGAATTTAGCAGTGCGCTACGGTGCAGCTATAGTTGTGGTGATAGTGGCATTCTTACTATACATGGCATTGACAAAATTGTTTGGACCCGGACTACCCACATACATCCTGTTTTATCCTGCGATTATAATAGTAGCTTTAATAGGTGGCTTAGGCCCTGGCTTAGTAGCTACAATTTTTTCAGTATTATTAGCCGGAATCTGGATTCTACCTCCACAAGGACAATTATCAATTAAATCACCAATAGATCAATTGGGAGTAGTACTTTTTACTGCTATTGGAATAATGATAAGTAGCGTGGCAGAACTTTATCGCAGAAACCGAATGAAGGCAGCTGCATATGACAAAGAAGAAGCCCTGCGTGAAACATTACATGAGAAGGAATTCCTAGCTAATATACTCGAACAAGCATCTCAACCTTTCGCTATAGGCTACCCTGATGGACGATTAGGATTACACAACCACGCATTTGAAGAACTCACCGGCTACTCTTCTATCGAGTTAAATACTCTTGATTGGTCCACTAAACTCACACCTTTTGAGTGGAGGGAAATGGAAACGCAAAAATTAGATGAACTCCAACGCACTGGGCAACCCTCTCGTTATGTAAAGGAATACATTCGAAAAGATGGTTCGCGAGTGCCCATTGAGTTGCTAGTGAATATTGCATTAGATGTGGAGGGTAACCCTGAATATTATTATTCATTCATCACCGATATAACTGAGCGTAAAAAAGCTGAAGAGCAAAAAAATGACATGTTAGTGAAGGAACAACAGTTAACTGAAGAGCTACAATCCTCAAATGAAGAATTACAATCTACTACTGAGGAGCTTCAATCATCGAATGAAGAGTTACAATCTACTACTGAGGAGCTTCATATGACTAATAAAGAGCTGCAGCATCAACAAGATGAATTACGAGAATTAGTTGATAAGTTAGAAGTCAGTAATAGGGAGTTGGAGCAGTTTGCATATGTCGCATCACACGACTTACAGGAACCATTAAGAATGGTTTCCAGTTTTACTCAATTATTGGAGAAGCGTTATAAAGATAAATTGGATGATGATGCCAATGATTACATTAATTTTATTGTTAAGGGTGCTCATCGTATGAAAGATTTAATCGATGATTTATTAGTATTCTCAAGGTTTAATACTCAAGCTAAAGAATTTATATTATTTGATATGGATACTGCTTTAAATGGTGTTTTATCGTACTTACAACCATATATAAACATTAATCATGCTCAGATTACACATGATAGTTTACCTTCAATAATGGGTGATTCTTTACAGATTCAGCAGGTACTCCAGAATTTATTAACTAATGCAATTAAATTCCATGGTGATGAACCACCACTAGTTAATATATTCTTAAAAAAATCAGAGGATGAATGGACGTTCGGAGTCAATGATAATGGTATAGGCATTGACCCCCGTTATCAGGAACAGATTTTTCAAGTGTTTAAAAGATTGCATACCCGTGATGAATTTGAAGGAACAGGCATCGGTTTAAGCATATGTAAAAAAATAATTGAACGACATGGTGGACGAATCTGGGTAGAATCAGAAGCAGGAAAAGGTTCAACCTTCTACTTCACCATCCCTAAAAAACTAAATAAATAACTATTAATCTAATAGGTCTATTTAAAATATTAATTTTTTAATTTAAGGTAATAATTAATTTTATTATGCTTCAAAAACATATCATATAATGAAATGAACTATAATTTATGGTTTACATTAATACAAAGGTCTTTTAAATTCTATAGAATAGAAAATATATAATTAAAGGAGTGTAAAAAAATTGAATATCGCTGAAGATTTACTAGGAAAAGAAGTTATAGATGATTCAGGCAATCTAATGGGTGTAGTAAAAGATGTAACATGGGATTATGAAAATAACCGAGTAGAATCATTAGTAATACAAAAAAGCGGCTTCTCCCTATTTGGATCCAGTGAAAAGCAATTTGTATTATATGAGAATATCCACTCCATTGGCGATAAAGTATTAGTCAACATCAATATCCCCGCACCAGCTGAAGTAAAAGAAGAAGAAGATGATGATGAATTCGGTTTAAACAAAATCAGATCTAATTTAAAACTTTAATATCTAGTTTTTATAGATTATCGAGTCTTTTTTTTAGTATAAACAAATAGTTGTATAAAAAATTACAAATTGTGTATTTTAAGATTTTCTTTATTAAATTTTTTTTGATTTAACATATAAATCGAGTTTAATGATAATTTTGAGTTCGATTCAATCTCATATTTGCTGACAGGGATTAGTTAATGCCATAATAAGTATTTAATATCTTCCCTCGTGAACATTTTTTAATGTATATAATGATTTAACCAGTATTCTGACTGATACATTAATTACTTAATTTTTAACTACATTAATTGTGACTATCGTTTCAACTAATAGTATTAAAAGAGAGCTTCGCGCTGGTCATTTCAAAGAGAACATTCAACTTAGACCAGGATCGTTATTATCACGTTTACCTAAAAATGGTGTGTTATTGGGATTAGTACTTTTGTCTTTGTAGCATTAATTCTAGTGACTTTAACTGTAAGCCTGTTATATCTATTCAACATTACAATTCTCAGTCGTGAGAGTTT
>JACWMK010000052.1 GCA_015661405.1 Methanobacterium sp. | reverse complement strand
GTCAAAGGCTACGATGCCACGATGAAACGCGCAGTGCGTGATCATCCTTTGGGAATCCGAGATAAAATGCGCAATAAGCGAATCGCCTGTAAAAGATCAGCCTTTGAACGGCCTTATGCTGTACAAAATTAAAAAAAAATGAAGTAAATAGAAAATCTCAAAATTATATTGATATTTATCATTACATATAGCCCAGTTGATGTATAAATGGTGTTTTCTAAAATTTTAAGAATTACTTGTTCTAAATTATTAGTATCATTATCTGAATATAATATATTAATTCTACTTCGTTAAACTACCCTATAACGAAGTACAATTTATACATGAAAAAAATGGAGCAATTAAATAAATTTTAACTCGCTTATCTTTGAAAAACGAGAAAAAAAATGAATTATCAAGAAGGATTTTTAAATATATTAAGATGCTCTGAAACAAAAGAATCATTAAAAATTAACGGTGAATATGTCGTTACAGTGGATAGATTAAATATCCCGTAATTGATGGAATTCCTTCCTTTATATATTCGCAAAACTTAACTGTTCAGGATGCAGTTTAATAAATTTTATAATTTTTTGGCTCTAATGTATGACTTATCTAAAAAGTCTATGGAAAATTATTGCTAGGAGTACATATGCAAGAAAGACGAAATCAAATTATATCAACGTTGGAATTGTTCCTAGGGTGATGAAATCTTTTTCTTCAGATCTAAAAAATATATGGAGATAGAATTTGTTAATAAAAATTAATCCAGGTTATTTAATGGTTGGGAAAAGAACTATATTATTTTAAACTATTTATTAAGATCATCATTTCTTACTGTTAGTTATAATGATATTAGAAATTTAATTATTGTTTCAAAAGTTTTTTCTTGGTTTACCCGTTTGGCGTAGGCTACTCTGTAAAATTCATAACCTTTGTTGAGGTTGGTTCTTTCGGGCATGTATTTATTACGGTATTCATCTGCACTCTTATTTTCTATGAGTGTTAAATCAAATTTATTCAAGTATTCTGAAAGCTTGTCTGGTTGAATACCAAATGTGTACGGTTCTTCACTTTTTTTAAGGTTTTTAAATAACTGTTCAGTTCCTTGGAAAGCCTGAGGGTTTTCTAGAACGAGCTTATCGATATAAGTGAAAATAATATATGTTTTATCTGAGAATTTTTGGATAAATTCAAATGTTTTATTTACTGCTTCTTGATTTAAATAGTTGGTTACACCTTCCCAGATAATTGTTGTTGGTATATCCAGATTAAGATTGTATTTAGTGGCTAAGTCTGTTAAATTTTGTTTTTCGAAGTCTAATTGGTAATATTTAACATTTGAAGGTAAATTACCTATTTTATTTTCAAGTTTTTTTATTTTAATATTTGAGGTGGCTGGGTGGTCTATTTCGATAATTGAGAATTTTTTAAGGAAATTGAGTCGTAAAGCTCTAGTGTCGAAACCAGCGCCTAAAATTATTACTTGTTCTACGCCGTCTGAAATGGTTTGTTCTAGTAAATCATCAATATATTTTGTTCTTGCTATACCGGAGGATAAAGCGCCGGGTGCTTTATTTTGAATTATCTTAAAAATTAAATTTCTCAAAAAGGGAATTGATGAGATTTTCACTGCTAATTTTAATGTATTATCAAGAAAGATCATTGCGAATGGATCAGTAAATAATCGTTTTTGACTAGGCCTTAATGTTTCAATTGCTCTAAACAATGCCATATATTGAGCAGTACGACTAGGAGTATCTGTTCTCATAAATAATTCTATAGTTTTATACAGATATAAAAGGAAAAGGTATTTTTTTTTAAGTCTCAAAATTTTATTTTACAATCTATTTAACAAGTAAATAAACTAAATAATATTAATTCTTTTCCAAAATATAATTTATTGATATTTAGAAACTGTTTGGAGGGATAATTTAAAATGAGTAAAGAAGTAAATGTAGATAAAGCGTTTGAACAGGAGTTGAAGGGTAAAATGGGTTGGAAATGTTCCTGTTCTCTGGATATAGTTGATAAAGAATGTTCTCTTAAAAAAGTTACATGTAAAGCTTGTGGTAAAGTTTTCAAAACTAATCGTGATGTTAATTATTGTTTTGATTGTGAGAAAAAAACACAACGGTAAGTTATAAATTTTTTATAAATGTTTAACATAATAAAATAAAGTCTAATTTTTGGATATCTTTAATTTAAATTATAATATAAAGAAAAAAATGTATTTATTTATATTATTTAAGTTGTTATTTAGAATGTTCTGGAAAAAAAGTTGTACTAAATAGAAGAAAATGCAAATAAAATATCAAATAATAAATTTTAAATAATTATTATTTTCGTTTATCTCCCTTGAAGATCCATCGAACACCATATTTATCGGTTAATTGTCCATAGGTTCCAAATGGCATATTATGCAGGTCTTGATAATTTTCTAAATCTGCTCCTTCTGAAAGCTTGTCGAAAACAACTTTCAACTCGTTAAAAGTTTTGCCAATAATAAATATACTAAAATTAGTACCTTGTTTGGGTTTGTGTGTGGGATCTAGCCAATCTGTAGCGGAAAATTCTATAGCACCGCTTTTCAAGTTAGCATTGATAATCTTATTGTATTTTTCTGGTGAAAATTGGTTTTTCATAGGAGTATCTCCGAGTTTCGTGAGGGTTAAATCTCCACCAATACATGATTTATAAAATTTCATGGCTTCAGCACAGTTACCGTCAAATAAAAGAAATGGTATAATTTTTAACATATCTTTCACTTCCCTTTATGTGTTAGAGTATAAATCCATTATCAGAAATATTCATAATACTTTTTATATTCTCTGTATATATAATATTTTATTATTTACAATCTAATAACTAAGAAAGATTTCAAGAAGGATTAAAATTGCTAGACAAGCTTCATAACTTGATCTCCAGAAAGAAATAGTAAAAATTTAAATTTTTATAAGTTTAATATTAATATATAATAAAAATTTTAAATAAAAAAAGGAGTGATTATTAATATAATTGAAAGACTTTCCATTGTACCTTTGATAGTAAAAGATTTAGATGAAGCTTTAGAGTTTTATACAGAAAAATTAGGGTTCGAGAAAGTAACTGATGTACATGGTCATATACATTTCCTAACTGTAGCACCAAAAGAAGGAAAGGATACGGAGATATTGTTACAGGTTCCTGACCCTAAGATGATGGGAGAGGAAGCCGCTAGCGCTTTGATGAATCAAATTGGCACAAGTCAATGGATATATTTAGTGGATAATTGTAAAAATACAGTCGAAGAATTAAGAAAAAAATGCGTGAAAATATTGATGGAACCTCAAACTCAACCATACGGTACTCAAGCTATAATTGCAGATCTATATGGAAATTCATTAGTCCTACGAGAACCATCAAAATAACTAAACAATCTAATTAGTAACATAAATGACTTTTGAAGGAAAATAAATAAAATTTATTTTTTTTAAATAAATCCAACATGTTTGAATTATCGTTTGCTGGAATCTTCGAAATAAGATTTAGCTATTTAAGCGTCTTACTCGAACCAATAGTCGAGTTGTATGTGTGCAGCTTCTCCAAGATTAGCACGAAATACTCCTTCGCTACTTAATTCAGCAAGCTGACCAGTACTTGATCCGGGCATGACGAACCAATCACCTTTTACAATCTTGCCTTCGATTGTGCATGCATCCTGCAGAAGAAAAATTCCTTTACTACCAGCGATTTCATCCTTCACTCGTTCTATGCCAACGAAGCTTCCAGAACTGTTATCATTTGCTGCTGTAAGAATTCAACAACACAATCACCTTCGATATCTCCTTGAAGCTTTCTTCAACATGAACATTAATCAAGTTTGGCCCTTCCTTTGGCTCATCATATGCTATGGGTTCATATTTGCGAACGGTAATAGCAGCCTTAGCACTTATTACTTTTCTAGTATTCATAGAATTTTGTTTATTATGATTTACCATTTCTTTCATCTTTATTCTCTTGTCAGTATATTAATCATGTTTATTTTCAAAAACTCATCTAACTACAAAACATACAATCAAATATCTGTAAATGAGAGACCGAGTCAACATTACTGTTGAATACATGTTTTTTTATTCTGCGCTATCGGATCAATCGGCTTTTGCTTCGTTTTTAGCTTACTGCTTTCTTCACGAGAACTGTGATTCTTGTCTCTTCAGTTGCAGTTAACTCCTTCAGCGCGAAGGCTGATGGCCACATGTTGCCTTCGTCGAGGTTTGCCTTGTCACTGAAGCCTAACGTCACGTATCTTGTTTTGAATTTATGCGCATTCTGGAAGAAGCAGATAAACTTACCATCCTTGGCATACGCGGGCATTCCGTACCAGAGTCTCGGTGTGAGGTCTGGTGTGGCGGCTTTGATGATATCATGGAGACGTTCAGCCATTACGCGATCCGGTTCCGACATCTCAGCGATCTTTTCGAGCACAGCGCTTTCCCCGTCCGTCTTTTTCGCATGCGGTCTAGGCTTATTTTGATTGAGAGTTGTTTTTGTCATAATTTACCTCATAAATTATTTTCCATTATGGTATATATGCTTTAGAGATTCATAAATTTACTTTTTTCTGTATAGATTTAGTTCCTGAGAAAAAGGTATTCATGATTTGATCCAGTCAGAGATTAAATCTATTTTTTCTTTATTTCTTATTGAAGTACTTTTTCAGGCGACTCCAGAAATATTCAGTCCATCCTTCCAATAGATAATCCTCTTCTATTTTCATTGGGAGGTTAGATTGAATCAAGGTAACTTCGGTACCATTAGGCATCTCTTTGAAGGTTAATTCAACTTTTGACGGTGCTAACCCGTTAGGCCAGCGTGAGTTTACCCATTCTTCAACTATTCTTTTGCCCTTTTCCAACTCTAAAAATTTTCCTGAAATATCATAAACTGTGAATTTTTCTCCAATCTTAGTGACGCCTTTAAATTGGTCTCCTGTAAACTCACTATATATTTTTGAATTTGTAAAGGCTTCATAGACTTCATCAGGAGTGGCAGGAATAATCGCCTTTTGTTTTATGGTATGCGTTTGTGTTTTCAAACATAATCACCCATATGATATTTGGTGTTACATTTTCTTAATTGTATCGATGTTTTTGATTCTGTTTGACTAAAAAATAAATAGAGGCAGTGGATGGACATGATTGACTGCGTGATAACAGCTTTCGACCACTGCTTTAATAGAGTTGATCTATTATAAATTTAACCTTTTGATCCATTAAAAGCGATTGGAATACGATTCTTCATTCAATTCGTTATTGGGTTATTTATTCATTTTTTTATAATTAACTAAAAACAAGTAATAGAAAGCTACAGCTACTAAAACAATTAGTATATTTACGATCAGACGTCTCAAAATTTCATATCTAAGATATTTAAAATCTATAAAAACTATAATACCTGCAAATAAAATTACATATACTATATTAACCAATATATTCGCCAATTTTAATCACAATTGTTTCTTATAAGTCCTTTATTATATAACCTTATTTTTTTTCAATATCAATGATTAGTATCCATTAATCTAAAGGTTAATGATTGTGTTTAAAAATGTACTGTAATAAATTCATGGTTGAAATTGAAAGGGAAATTATTGTCCAAAGATTTTGGTTCAAAAAATAAATCTCTTACATTTAATAAACAAATAAAATACGGAGGAAATTTTTGAATGATAACAGAAAAAGAAGCAAAAAGTTTAATGACTAAAGCTCATTTAGGTCAAATTGATAGATTAGGACAACCATATTATTTACATCCTTTCAGAGTGGGATCGGCAGGATATGCATTTGGAGAAAGAGTAGTGGGTTATCTGCATGATGTAGTGGAAGATACTGATATTGATTTATTATCTTAAGTTTGCTAGTGTACCGGATAGTATGTTGAAGGTTATTGATGCGATTACTCATCCTGAAAACGAACCACCTTAGAATATATTAATCGATCAAATGATCCTATTGCGACGAATGTTTAAGATTAATGATATAAGGGATAATTGGAGTTTATTTAATACATCGTGTTTAGATATCGAAACAAGAAAAAGTTAGATAAGAAATACAAGTCGTGTTAAAAATATTATTGAATGATTAAAAAAAAATTATGATAAAAAATGGAGATTCCCTTCTGACAATCTTCATTTTATAAATGAAATACTCTATTATTAAAAGAAAATATTTTTAGAAATTAAATTACCGAGTTACTAGATATAAAATTTCTGACTAATAAATCACGAAGAATGAATTTTTATGAAAGTTAAATTGAAAAAATATAACCCTAAATGGAACTATTTATTTGAAATAGAGAAAGAAAAGCTTTTAATTATTCTTGGTTCTACTGGAATCAAAATAGAACATATTGGTAGTACATCCATTCCAGATATCTGTTCAAAACCAGTGATTGACATAATGATTGGAGTTGAAAAAGAAAAACAGTTAGATAATAATATAAATAAAATAATATCCCTAGGTTATACTTATATGCAAAAATATGAAGTATTATGCCTTTTAGAAGATATTTTTTCAAGCTTAAAAATCCTGATATTAAATTACCAGAGATAGTAGGTTTTGATGATCTTGATATTAATAAAGGAAACCATAAAGATTGTTTTCACATCCATATGGTTAAAATTGATTCAGATTTCTGGATAAAACAGTTATTATTTCGAAATTACCTTAGAAATAATATTAAAGCTAGAAAAGAATATGAAAGTGTCAAAAAAACTCTTGCTAAAATGGAATGGGATAGTATTAATGATTATGCAGAAGCTAAATCAAGTTGCATATCAAAATTATTAGAAGAAGGAAAAAAATATGAAGATCTAAATTCATCATAGGCTTTATAAAACATTATTTAATGCTCCAAAGTGTTCTAAATACTTGTTTTAAATGGCATTTGAAGGACAGTTAATCATTAAGAAAATATATTATTGAATGAAATTTGATCTCACTTCTATAGTTCCACATTTGGTTTATAAATTCTTTGAACATATTTCCGAGTAATATGTTAAATTTAAAATTAATTTATGCTAAATGTTTAGATAAAATGTTTAATAATTATGTAATATATTACCTATCGAATTTTCTGGATAAAAAAAAATATGGGGACAAAAAAATTTTTTAAATCCCTTAAAGTTTAAAAAAAAGCAATAATTGTAGATGATTTATAACTTGAAGATTCACAATATCACTGACTAATGTTATTTTTGATTTTAAAATCATTTTTTTTATAAATTATTTATAAATAAAAAATAGATGATCACAGCTATTAAGACAATTAATATATTTACAATTAAACGTTTCCAAAATTGATATCTAAGATATTTAAAATCTATAAAGACGATAATACTTGCATATATAATTACATATATTATATTAATCAATAATTTTGCTATTTTAATCACCAAATTGTTTCTTAATGTAATCCTTTTTATAATTTAACTTTTTTTATTCAATAAATCCTTTTTTGAATAGTATTTCAGTAATTCATTAATAGTTAAATGATACTATAAAAAAATTATAAATTTATTTAATTAAATAAGATATTTATTTTAAATATCAAATTAGTTGGCAAGGATTGCAAAATGGAATATAATGTATATTAGAAATGCCATGAATTCTAGTTTTAAAAAAATATTTATGATAAAAGTATTTGTTGTAAGCTTGCTTCTGTTTATATATTCATTGAAGGAAACTTTTTATTTCCTTGGCGATGATTTCTGGTTTGCCATAGTCTTATGCTGAATCATGGTCTAAACCGTGAAGTTCAATGTGTTTGACACGAGGTAATACTTTGTTTAAGGCTTCAGTGCTGTTTTTTAGGAATAGTGGACTTTTACTTCCGTTTAGTAATAATACTTCAGCTGTTACCTCTTTGAAGGTATCAAGTTTTCCTTCAGTTTCGTTGACCAACTGTACATCAAATTTCAAGGTGGGCATAAGAGCTTTAATAGTAACATCATCACCTTTAACATTTTTTTCATCTACAGCCAATACATGGTGGAATAGTGGTTTCCAAATTATACTTGGTAAATGATATACTAATGGTGTTTTCTGGTCTGGATCAACTTTGGAAAACACATTCAAGGATATTAACATTGCTTTAATCACTTCACCCCCAGCTAGTTCTTTGTCAAAACGTTGAACTATTTCATTAAATTTATCCATCTCATTCTTGTAAACATATATTAATGGTTCATAGAGTACCATTTTTTGGATGCTTGCTAAAGTGAGTGATGCTTGCAATGATATTAATCCACCTGAGGAGGCACCGAAGATATAGTGTGCATTTGTTTTTTTTAGGAGAGCATCTAAATCTTCTACTTCTCTTTGCAAACCGTAGTTATCGCCAAATGGTCCACTTAATCCTCTTCCACGATCGTCCCTAATGTAAACAGTGAATTTATCGGAAAGCATGGTACCGAGTTTCATAAAGTATTGTGATGAACTTATACCCCCATGTAATATAATAAGACCAGGACCACTACCCATCTGCCTATATCCGATAGTTGTTCCATCCTTAGAAGTTACAAAACCTTTAGTGTATTTTTGTTCTTTACTCACATTAAATCCTCCCTTGTTTTTAACTTTAAAGTACAGATTATGTAATTTAATATTTGATTTTAATGTGATATAAACATAGTGGTCTAGACTAGATGGTCTAAATGGTTAGATAAAAATAAAAAAAGATCAAATTAAATTCCTAAAATTTTTAGTCAATTACCGGTAGTATGACGACTGAAGGATAATTTGGATCATGATAGACGGTTTGCTTAGCAATGATCATTTTTTCCGCTTTAATTAACGGTTCGCCTGTCCCTAAGTTACGGTTCCATCGTGGGAATGAACACTGGAAACTTGAAACCGAATACGGTGCCCACTCTGGAAACGGTAAGCGGTTGGTGATAGTTTCACGGTTACTTTTAGGCATTCATCTTTCGATGACTGTGTTTGAGTCGTTGAAGTCCATCACATACATTCATAGATTTACCTGGTGGTTCTACATCCGTGATGCATACGAAGAAATCAGTATATTCTTGGCTTGATTGAATGTAGAGCTCCGCCTCTACTGGTCCGATTATTTCCAAGTCACGGGAAAGTTCCTTAGTTGTGAAGGTTAAAACATCTAAACGAGCTTCTAATAATCGATTATCCTGTCTTGCAGGTCCCGTACCTGGAAATCTACCAGCCCCACCCACACTCGGTGTGGGATCGCTTGGATCATACTGATAATGATCAGGTTTAGAGGCAGGTGGAAGTTTAGAGTTGAGGGTACCATCTGGCTGCAAGTACCAACGTTGCAAGTGCATTGATTCTGGAGGAAATGATGATAAATCCCGCCATTCTTCAGCTCCCATAACGTAAATACGTACCGGTGTCTCATGGAGAATATTTCCATTCAATGCGTGTAGCCTTAACCAGATAATTTCTTCCTGAAATCTCATTCAGCGGATGCTCCACCAATATGAGTCCAAGGACCTATTGTTAGAAAAGGTTTTTTTCCTGCCTTAATGAGATTATTGTAATCCCTAACTAATGATGGTAACATAAAATCATGCCAACCACTAAACATATGTATAGGGGCTGTAATATGGGTTATCTCCGGTTGTAAATCAACTGGACTCCACTATGGATCTTTGGTTAGTTCATGTTCTAGCTATTCATGCCAGAATGAATAAGTTTTACCGAAAGCTATTATATCTAATTCTCCTAGTGGAAGATGCGATAATTTCTTGTCTCGCTTACGTTTTCCACTAACTAAATTACTTATATATTTAATGTATGAACCTTGAATATTGATTGTTGAGAGCCATCCCATGATAAATGTTTCAAGTGCAAAAGCATCACCAGGGTATATCATACTTCTAAAATCAGCACTAGTAAGTTGGACTGGGATAGCCTTAAGCATTGAACCCGCGGCAGATGCGAAAGCATAAGCAGTAAACCCATTATAAGGGTCCTGAACCTATTATTTCACCATTAAACCAGTCTTGATTAGAAAGCCATTTTATAATGTCAATTGCATCGTCTTTCTCTTGTCTGAATGGATTAAGTTCCCCTCCTGAACCTTCTGTCCCCCGACTACTTATTCACCAATACTTGAAAACCATGTTCAGCATATAATTGATTGAGAAATTGATTTTCTGTCCGACCATGATACGGTAACATTATTAACATGGTTGGTCGGGGTCCAAGTTTACTTGGATTTAATGATCAGCCATTAAGTACATTCCATCATGCATTGGAATTTGAATATCCCTTTCAACTTCAATATCATGGGTTTCTGCTGGATGTAGTTTTTCAATAGCAGTTATTAAACGAAAAATTAACGTCATTACGAATTACACCTATTCCAAATATTAATTGGGAATTTATTAGAATTTAATAGAGTTTTAATTAGATTTTATTCTAAATTTTATAGTTTTTTAATTTGATAATTATTTCTCTAAAATTTTATTTTAATCATTCTTTGCCTAATCCATACTTTAGGAAGTCTATAAATGTATTAATATCTTCAATATATTTCTGCATTTCATAATTTTCTTCGGTTGGAAATATTTCTGTATAATTAAGGAATAGATGATTTATTATTTTAATAATAAACTCCTTGGAGAACTCGTCTTTAAAGTCTCCATGTTCTATAGCTTTTGTTATCATCATGTCCATACCGGTTTCTATTGTTTGTTTTCGGTTATTATTTATGTATTCCAATATTTTCTTATTCTTTGGTGTTTCTGTTTCTTTCAGATAATTAGTTATTAATTTCAGGTATTTGGGGTGAGCTATGGTGAATTCAACGCCTATTTGGGTTTGTAACTTAATTGTTTCAAATATATCTTTTTCATTAAATTCTTCACTTAATTCTTTCATACGATTTTTCATAAACTCGACTTGAGTTTTATGGGCGGAATCTTGTAAAAATATATAGAGTGCTTTTTTATCTTGAAAGTGGTAATAAAATGTGCCTTTGCTGATTCCTGTATTTTTTATTATTTTATTTAATGAAGCATTTTCATAGCTTTTCATTGTAAATTCATCTAATGCAGCATCTATAAGTTCATTCTTCTTTTCAAATGATTTTTCTTTAATTTTTAATCCACCTTTATCTATTTTTTTACAATTTTAAGAGGTCATATTTATTCAAATTTATAGAAATAGTATATTATTTAATTGTTCTTGAATTAATATAAACATGTTGGTCTAGACTATGAAGTCTAGATTGAAAAACTTAAAAAAAAAGATCACGGAATCAAATTATAAATTTTTTTAATATTGATTATATTATAATGAAACGTTAAATATTTCTGATTATAGATTTAATTCCAATCTGATGTATGATTTTAAAAATAATGGTTACTCGCATCTTTAAATCTTTTCAATAGATGTTAGAACCGATAATGATAATAAATGGACAAAAGAAGCATCTAGAGAAACTTATAATACTATTTAATGTTTTTTTATAAAAATTTATATCGAATTATTAATATAAGCGGGCCCGACGGGGATTGAACCCGCGACATCTCGGTTAAGAGCCGAGTGCTCTGCCAGACTGAGCTACGGGCCCCACTTAGAACTTTAATTAAATGACAAGAATGTATGATAGTGATATGTAGTGAATTTTTCGAATATTCTAATATATATTCTAAATCATTTTATTTTAGGTAATGAATTTTCTATTTTAATATATTTTAAAATTTTTTAACGGATCATTTAACTTAGTTTTAATGATTTTTATGTTTAATGGTTCCTTTTACTAATTATTCTGGAAACATTCCTTGATGAATGGGTTAATAATATTTGAAGAGGTGAAAGTGAGTGAATACTATTTATTATTTTTATTTAGTATTATTAATTCCCATTGTGTATATTTAATTTGTAATAATACTATTTATAGCTTTCAATGAAAGAATTTTTCACATTAATTATTATTAAGAGATATTGTTAAAAGTAGGTAATAATTAAATGTTTTTAAAAGATAATAAGAATAAATATAATGTATATTCTAGTTTAATATTTGATGGGATAAATTAAAATCTGATTTAAATAACTTTTATAGTAGTAAACTTATAATTTTTTTAATATAATGTATAATTTCTGTAAAAAAATAATTTTAATTCAAAAAAGATAATAGATTCTTGTATTCTTATAATATTATAATCAAATGAATCCTTTTTGTTTTAATTATATACTGGTGATTTAAATTGAAGATTTTAGATGAATTTAATTTTAGTAGTCTTTATAAGAATACGTTATTCAAATTAACAGTAGTTACAATAATTATTACATTGTATTTATTGATTGATCAGGTTTATGTAGGGGTTCCTTATTATGATGTTTTTGTATATTTAAATAATGCTCTCATTTATGCTGGAATACCTGTTGGAAATTTGAGTGTAATTTATTTACCTCCATTAATGCCGTTTTTAACTTCACTATTCTTTAGGTTAGGGTTAATTTCATCAAATATAATATTCATAATTGATGGAGTAATATTCGTATTCGGCGTTATTGGCCTTTATTTATTACTTAGGGAACGTTTTAATGAAATTCAAAGTAGTATAGGTTGTTTAATTTTTATTTCCTCTCCTTTAATATACTCTTGGGCTGTTTCTGGTGGAATAGATGTTCCAGGAGTCTGTTTTTCAATATGGGCTGTATATTTCCTAGTTAATGGTATACGGAATAATAATAATTATTTATATCTTGTTTTACCCATGTTAAGTTTAGCTTTCCTTACAAGATACACTGCAGTAATGCTCGTATTCCCTATATTACTATACTTATTAATAAATAATACTAATTTAATTAGTAACATTAAAAAACTAGTAATCAGTTTATTACCAAGTGCAATGATAGTTACTCCATTTTTAACCTATTTTTATTTAAATTTAGGAAATTTAAATGCTTTAATTAATTTATTTATTTCAACGTCATCTAATTCCTCAGCACCTGTACAAGATGTTGGTTATAATCCGGATAGATTATATTATTTAACGCATATTTTAAATTATATCTCTGTAGGTCCGTTTACAGGCCTTTACAATCAATTATTAACCCCTTCCATAGGATTTCCGACAATTTTATCTTATATTACAATTGCAATACTCGTAGTAGGTTTGGGAATATACTTATATCGGATTTTATTGAAAGGAAAAATACAGGGTACTTTCAGTAGTAATAAGGTTAAAACTTATAATTGTTTGATAATCTTAATTATTCTTTCAGTTGTTGGAGTTTTCAGTTTTTTCTTGGAATCTTATATTGTGACTGAATTCGTAATTTTACTTGCTTTATTTACTGGATATATATTATTGAAGGATATTAACGTTAAGAATTTGGAAATTGATTTCTTATTCTTATCATGGTTTGTGGCTTTTTTCATTTTCCATAGTGTTATTATACTTAAAGTTGATCGTTATTTTATTACTATGATTCCTGCTTTAACATATTTCACTTTATTAGCCTTTAGCGTTATTATTGAAAAATATAAAGTCAAATTTAAGCAGGAATCACTTAGAACGTGGGGTTTATATGTTATTGTGGGATTAATATTTATCACATCTGCTACAGCGGTACATACCGGTCACTCATTTATACATGGTTACGGATATAGCGTACAATCTGCTAGTGATTGGTTAGAGGAGTATGATCCTAACTACGAGAATGAGAGAATTTATTCAAATTATGATCCCGCATTCACATGGGCTCTTAAAAAAGAAGTAATATTCGGAGTGCCTAGTGAATATAATAATTCAACTACATTTAGCCAGTATTTAACTAATAATAGTGCAGATTATTATTTAGATGTTTATACTGAACCTAAAATAGATATTCCTGGTTATCATATCATTAAAAATGTGAGTACAATAGCTATTTATCAAAAAAATTAAAAAAAATATCAATTATTTTTTATAATGTCTAATTAATTTTAAAAAAAAATATTGTGAATATTTAGGGTAAATATTTAACTATTATTTTAGATTGCATAGATTATTTCAGCTACTACTCTACAAGTTAATCCGGTCATATCTTCAAAATTAAGGGGATACGTGTTTGCAGTGAATTTTCTTACTTTTTTTTTGATTTAAAACCTTATCTAGATTACACAGATTTTCAATTATAAATACTCCTCTATCTGCACAGTATTGATCGGTAGTTCGATGTTCAGCACCACGTTTTACTCCAGCAAAGTCAATACCAATAATTGATATATTCCGGTCAATTAACTGTTCAATTAAATCATTTGGTAATTGTGGATGTGATGTGAAATAGGATTTCGTGCCATATAATTCCTTTTCTATATAACCTGTGTAAAAAGCTATAAACATCTCTGCACTGATTAAATTCATATCAATATCTGATACATCAATTTCCTGATTTGATAATCCACTTACATCAAATACTAGACCTTCTCTCTTAGTATACCTTAATGGAAATTCTTTATCCATTACATCAAAATGAGTGCCTAAATGACCAGTTTTGTATCAAATTTCGTATCTAAATGATTAAAATTATCCAATTTTTTATTATTTGAACTGATTCATTAAATTCCTTACTCACTTTCAAAGTTAAATCTATTAACATTTCACATAACACCCCCCTAACATATTAACATCTTTTAAATTTAATTTGAAAAATAAGGTTAAAATTATCAATTAATATGTTCAGCGATTTAAATGTTTTTTTCTATAAAAAAATCAATCTGAAGAGAAAATATGCCCATATTAGGGATACTAGTTTTTAACTTTTCAATTAATATTTTTAATTAAAAACTAATTTAATTGAAAAAAAAATTAATTTTAAACTGTTATTTTTAATTTAGAAAAAAAGTAATTATTATTTAGAGGTTTTTTTTTGAATTATTTTTTTCCTCTATAATATGTAAATGTTTTATTGTTTTTTTTTAGATATCTATGTTGTAGATTGCTTCTGCGCATGGTGTCATTGTATTGGTGGTTAAACCGTAATAG
>JACWMK010000051.1 GCA_015661405.1 Methanobacterium sp. | reverse complement strand
TGGGATGGACTTCAAAATCCATACCCCCAATAGTCTGAGCACATTTAGCACGTAAATCAATATATGTAGAACCCTGAACTACTGAGTTGAGCATCATATCTTTTCTAACATTTAATGATTCTCTAGCCCTTTTAATGGTAATTTCAAGTTCTTTCTCTGCTCTTCCACGTTTCACGAATGGTGGTGTGGGTATGTCTAAGGATGTACCTATATCTGCACCTATTTTCTCCTGGAATTCTATGATATCCTGGTTGCTAACATCTATATCTCCATATTCTGATAATTGAAATGAACCGGAATCAGTTACTATGGGTCCTGAAAAATTTATGAGATTGTGAACTCCATTTTCTAATGCTTTAATTCTTAGATCCTTATTTTTGTATATTATGTAAGCATTTGTTATGACTATTTCTGCTCCGAACTTTTTAACATCCAGTGTTTGCCGTCCGGGATGAATAACTGGCATTAAAGCAGGAGTTATTACATTTCCATGAGGAGTTTTAAGTACTCCAACTCTTCCGCGAGCATCTTTATATTTAATTTCAAAATTCAATTTTTTTTACACCCTTATAAGTTTAAAAAATATTTTCAAAATTTTAGATATCAGTAAAACATTTAGATCAGTTTAAAGATATTTTTATCAGTTGATTTATTTTCAAGGATTTAATACGTTAATAATGTTTTAAATCTGTTAGCTTATAATAATAATAGAACTGTAAAATCATTAAAAAAAACCTATTTGATTTAAACAATTTTTTTTTATAAGATTTATTTAATTATTAAATGTTAATATTTTATCCATTAATTTTAATTCTAAAATTTGCATTCATTCTATTGTTTAAATCTATAATTTATCATTTAAAAATAGTTTTTCCAAATTTAACCACATTTCAATACATGTTTATATATTCCGAAAGTATTTTTTTTTTATCTTGTAAATTTTAGAAAAAACTTAAACAGTATTTTCAATAATACTGATTTAAAAAGATGATTGAATAAAATAAATTAAAAATTATTTATAAATATTTTTTATTTATCTTTTTTTTTAATCACTATTTGCAATCGATGACTCATTTCAATTATTCTTTCATGTGAATTATCGAATGATTCACATTCATTGCCACATATACACTCATTGTATTGTGGGCATAACACATACCGGAATTCCAGTGAATTTAAATCCTCAAAACCCATTTTATGAAGATTTTTCAGTACTCTACGTTTTAATCGACCATCTTCCAAATCTTCTAAGAGGTATATTGGTGTTTTAACAGTGGATGCAAATTTCAATTTATTATTCCTTAATAATTCACGTTCACTACTCCTCAACTCCATAACATATTGACTAGTATTATTAAGTTTAGGATCTCGGAAAGGTACACCCACATCACTTAAAGCAATCATCCTCTCATCTTCCATTAATAAGTCTTTCAGGATTAATTCAGCAGAAATAGAAGCTATAGTGCCACCCCGTTTCCTGCCAAATCGGGGACCTTCACCTACATGGAAACCTGCTTCAATAAAAGCAGATCTAACCGGAGCTGCTGAAGTATAAGTTAAAATAAGACCATCCTTTTTTATAACCTGCTTTAAAGCTTTAAAAAAATCCAGAGTGTAAAGTTCAGGCGTTAATAGGGGACTGAACGGATCAAGAAATATGATATCATACATTCCATCATCAATAAGAGACTTAACATTTTCAGTCTTTGATAATTTACTCTCTAGTAAATTCTTTATAAGCTCACGGATATCCATGCAATAAATGTTGATATCTACATTCTCCGGCGTCTCCTTTTTCTCGTATCTCGATGAGAGAAATCCTTCATTATATAGTTCATCTTCTACTGCCTTTTTAATTATTTCATAAGCTTTTAAAGGATTGGGAATAAGAAGTGTGATAGCTAAAGTTTCTCTGGATATTTCCACCATATCTAACTTAATTTTACAATTATTCGGGATAGATTGCCATAAATCTAGAACAGCTGCAGCATTATAACCTAAACCACTGCAAGTATCTAATATTCGAATTTCATCTTTAGAAATGATTTTATCTCTAAGCTTGGAGGGTTCTATATATTTCTGGATGGATTCCTCCAATGCACCATGATGAGTGTGCATTGTTTCTGTAGAACCATTAATTACATCTGACTTTAAAGTATAAGATCCATCAGAAGTTTCAATCAAAAAATTTTTTAAATACTGTACAGCACTAGATCTGGCAGTTATATCTCCTTCTTTTTCCCTTTTGAAGTAATTACTTACCATATTCAATAATTCTATTGGTAAAGTGAGGGTTTCCATATTTACTTGATTATTCATGACCTTTTCTAACCTTCTTAAAAATTAACTTTATTTTAAACTCAAAAAAAATATTTTATAAATTTTTTAATTAAATTTAAAAACTTAAAATCATATTTTGACTATTTAAATGTAAAAAAATTTGATCATTTAAAGAAATCGTTTAAGTTTTAGAAGATAAACATATATTTAAACATATATATTAATTGTATATTTTTATAGAGGATGTGAAAATTTGGTTAAGATCATTGGAGTTATAGGAAGTCCGAGGACTGGAAGTAATACTGAAATTCTTATAATAAAAGCTTTGGAATCAGCTGAAGAAGTTGGTGCTGAAACTGATTTAATAAATTTAGGTTCAGCTGAAATTGAACCCTGCATAGGCTGTGACATATGCAAAAGCACTGGTGAATGTGCCATATATGATGATATGCAAGATATAATTAAGAAATTAGGGGAAGCTGACGGATTAATTCTAGGCAGTCCCGTATATTTTGGAAATGTAACTTCACAAATGAAGATCTTTATGGATCGTTCACGACCCTTGAGAATTGACTTTAAACTCAGAGACAAAGTCGCAGGAGCAATTAGTGTAGGTGCATCAAGGAATGGTGGCCAAGAAACGACTATATCAGCTATGCATGAATTTCTGCTTATACATGATGCTATAATAGTTGGTGACGGCGCTCCACTGGCCCATTATGGGGGAACAGGCATGGGCGGAGTAGTAGGTGACACTAAACAGGATGAACATGGAATAGAGACTTCAATTAATCTAGGAAAACGGGTAGCTGAACTGGCAACAAAATTAATAAGCTCTAGAATTAAATAATAATCCGTTACTATTTAGAAATCCAGGTTGAAAGATAATTTATTCAGATAAAAAAATTTATGGTAAATTTTTATAAAAATTTTTTTTTTAACAAAAAAATAGATAATTTTGCTTTAAATATCATTCATGACTATATTTTTATTAAAAAATATTGAATAATTTATAGAATAAACAATATAAATATAGAATTGTAAACCTAAATAATCCTTAAAATTTGATTTAACCTATAAAAACGAATTTAAATCAAATTTCGGAGAATAAAATGCTCATTGAAACCGATAAAAAACCTGATTCTTATAAATTATTTCCAGAATCAGATTTACTGATATGGATGATTATACCCGCCTACAATGAAGAAAAATTTATAGGAGATGTTCTAGAACGTCTCTTTAAGATGGGTTTGAATCTGATAGTAATAGATGATGGATCACGGGATAACACTTACCAGATTGTTCAAGATTTAATAAAAGATCATCCCGGAAGAGGATATCTTTATCAACATCCTATAAATCGAGGACTGGGTGCCACTCTTAAAACAGGTATTGAAGCTGCCCTTAAGAAAAACGCTGATATTATGGTGACATTTGATGCTGATGGCCAGCATAACCCGGAAGATATACTTCCAGTTTGCCGTCCTATAATAGAAGGACGAGCCGATGTCGTCATAGGAATACGTGATTTTAATGAAATGCCTCAACATAAGAAACGATCTAATCAAATAATGAATTTAATCACGAGAATTTTCTACAATGCAAATGTTAAAGATTCACAATCAGGTTTAAGGGCTTTTAATTATAAAGCAGCTAAAGCCCTTGATATAGAATCAAGAGAGTACGGAGTTTCATCAGAGATTATAAGAGAAATTAAACACAAAAATCTTAGAATGGAAGAAGTACCTATTGAAACTATTTACACGGATTATTCCCTCTCCAAAGGAACTAATGCCAAAATAGGATTTAAAATACTTGTTAAAATGATAAGGGAAATCTTAAGATAATTAATAAAAATTTTATATCTAGGAGTTTTTAAGAATGGTAATGGTATATCAATACATCGGAGTTCTAATAGGAATCATAGGCATAATATTCACTTTATTAAGATTTAGAGAAGGAAAAATGTCCCTGGGCATGCTTCTAGTATGGAATATCATATGGATATTAATAATAATAATATCAATATTCCCACAATCAACAGGAGAATTTGCAACCCTAACCGGTGTAGGCCGAGGACTAGATCTGATATTCATTCTAGGAATCATAGGCTGCTATTACCTCATCTTCAAAATATATAATATGATAGAAAATATTGAACAGGAAATAACACACTTAGTAAGAGAAATAGCTCTTCAAAGAGAAAACATTGAATTAAAGGAAGATGAAGAGAATCAAAATTAGTTTAATAATAAAAGCGTTTGATTTAAACTAAAATTTACATTATCTCCTTTATGATAAAAAATGTTCAAAATTATACCGAAAAATCGATGAAATACTCATTGGGATCTAATCTTAAAAACACTTTAAAAACGAAAATTTGAATTTTGAAGAATTTAGATAAATTATTATTCTTATCAAATAATGTTGAATCCCATTCCCCCGAACTATCACGTAACTTAGGTTTACATGATATTACGGATACCCATTCAAAATTTTTTCTAAAAATAACACAAATAATACCAACAAAGGATTGTAATTTAATGAAAAAATTTCCTTTACGGAATAAACTTTTATATTGGATTAATGCTTCATTCCAATTACCTTCTATTAAAGATACTCTTGCGGATACCGCAATTTGGTCATTTAATTTATTCTTGTAAAAATTTAATTTATCATGAATATTAAAATTTATTTTATTTTTTATTGAAGGATCTAATTTTTCATAAAAATCAACAGAAACCATAAAAGCTTTATTCACTTCAGTTTCATTTATAGTGGTTACCTGTGATTTATGTTTCCTCCAATAGCCCAATACTCTGTCCAATGGATAAAACCTGCCCTTCAAACTAAGTTTCAAAAAAGTAGTATAATCAACAAAAGGTGTATTTTTATCTTGTAAAAAACCTCCAATCGATAATAAAGCATTTTTATCAATTATAACAGTGCAAGGTTGTATAAAATTTTCTATAATAAGATTTCTAATTATTTCTTCTTGAGACATAATACTAAACTGTTTTAGACTTGAAAGGTCAAATGCAATAACTTCATTCTTATCATTTATAGTATTCTTTCTGCCCCAACTTAATACTACATTATTTTTCTCAAAGATCTTTAATTGTTCTTCTAATTTGAAATTAGGCCAAGCATCATCTCCTTCTAAAATAGCTACTAAATCTCCCATCGACATATCTAAAGCTTTATTATATGTCTCGCTAAGTTTCCAAATACCTAAATTTTCTTGTTTCACATATTTAATTCTATCATCATTGTATTTAGCCACAACAACGCCAGTTTTATCTGTAGAACCATCATCAATTATAATCATTTCCCAATTTTGATAAGTTTGTTTTAAAACACTTTCTATACATGTTCCAATGAATTTTTCATGATTATATGTCGGAGTAATAATGGAAACTAAAGGATTATTTGCAGAATGAGTTTTTTTTAATTCAGATTTTAATGTTTCCATATAACTTACCGGATTTTAAATTTTAAATGCAGATAAATTTTCTCCTGATGAGAATAATATCATATAATTAAATTCTATTTTCTTTTTTAATGAAATAATTCAGCTGATCTTTAATTATATCATTGAGAGTATGTCGGATAACTGCACCCTTCTTTTGAATTTTCTCTGTGTCAGACAATAATATAGGAACTTCAGCTGGCCTGAATCGATCAGGATTAAATTCAATGGATATTTTACCCTTATTAGTGTATACATAGATTTTAACATCATTTAACGAATATTCCAATTCACCTTCAAGCATCATTCTATCAACCTTAGTTTTATCGAATTTAACATTGAAGATCTGACTACTATCAATCTCAGTAGGATTTTTAATAAGTTTTTCACCATTCATAGTCTCAATTTTATCAATTTTCCAACCTGCTTCTTCTAAACCAATTAATATATAACTTAAAACAGAGTTAGTCCTCATTGAACCTTGATTGTAGACTTCTCCTGCATTCCCGTTTTCTGCTAGGGTGATATATCCATTTATAATATCATTTACATGTGACCAGTCCCTGAAAGCATTGATATTTCCAATTGTAATTTTATCTAATTCACCAAATTTCAGTTTCATTATTTGACTAGTTATCACTGAAGTTACAAACATTAAACCTCTACCAGCACCTTCATGATTAAAAGCCCTTGAAACAACTGTATTTAAACCATAAGAATGATAATAATTCCTCATCATAAAATCCCCATAGACCTTGGACACTGCATAAGGTGACATTGGTCTTAGAGGGTTGTTTTCAGTTATAGGTAACTCTGGTATGTTTTCAGGTTCCGGGAATATAGTTCCATATTCCTTTTTCGCTATTTCATAATGTTCAGCAGAGGATATAACCAACCCATATTCTTCGCTTGAACCTGCAAAAATTATTTTTGAATCAAAATCTTTTATCCTAACAGCATCTAAAAGGTTAGCAGTGCCAATACAATTTATCATTTGAGTTTCCATAGAATTTTCGAATGACCGAGGCACAAAGGATTGAGCGGCAAGATGAAATATGAAATCCGGCTCTGATTTATCTAAACTATTCGCAATGGATGTAATATCCGTTAAATCACCTTCAATTAAATTTACATTATGAGTAATTCCATGATCAACCAGGTTCTTAGCTATTCCATCAGCTCTCTTTCTTATTAACCCAAAAACATTGACATCATATTCTAAAAGCTTATCTGCAAGATATGAACCAGCAAACCCACTTATACCAGTAATAAGCACATTTTTTCCTTTCCAAATCATTTTAATGTCTCCATAAATTTATAAATCTATAATCAGCTTTAAATAATTATAATAGTTTAAATAATTATAAACAATATTACTTTTGAACATCCTATACGTATTTATCAATAGCATGTTTTAAATGCTTGGAAAATCTTTCTCCTGCTTGTTCTAATGTCCAGAATTTATTTACATTTACATATGCATTTTTAGACATTTCATTGCTTTTATCTTCATTTTCAAGAAGTTTAACTACAGCATTAGCAAAATAATCTTCATCCCTCTCCGTAAGTATTCCAGTTTTATTATGTATGACACTTTCTCTTACACCTCCTTCTTTAACAGCTACAATTGGAGTTCCACAACTCATAGCTTCTAAAGGTACAAGTCCAAAAGGCTCAAGATAAGGAGCATAAACTAATAACCTAGCTTTATTGTAAAGCAAAACAAGTTCCTCATCATCAATCATAGATAATATTCTTAACTTAACTCCTAATTTGCTAGCTAAGTCTTTAAGATGATCTCTCCAGAGATCATTACCATGATCAGATACTATAATAAATTCCGGCCGCATATTACTATCGATTTTCGATAAAGACATTATAATGAAATCAAATCCTTTTTCAGGTAGACATTGACCAACAGATAATACAAAATTCTCTTTTGAGACATCATAACGCTTAAATAAATTTGTATCCACTCCCAAATAAGAAACAAAAGAATTAATACCATAACTACGCAAAATAAGTTCCCTAGAAAAATAAGAATTTGTAACAATATATCTCGAGTAATTAGTATATTCCTTATCAATATTAATCATTTGACTACCGTAAAGTTTTGAATGAATAGCTCCTATTATATCTTTATGTTTTAAACCAGCTTTCTCATTAAGCATTTTAGAAACTTCATTACGAAAATTAATGGATTGATTACAATAATAAACATTAGGCTTGTTAATATACTTCAGAAAAAAAGGAGCCATCGTATAACGATCCTGTTCACAGTAAACGACATCATAATCTCCCTTATTCACAACTTCAGCCATATATTTCTGAGTTTTTTCAAGATCAATAAGAGAGACCCTATAAAGAAAATATGGTTTCATAACTGATATTAAAAAACCAATAATAGTATTTTTCACTGGAAAAACTGTTAAATTATCAACTATACCTTTTAATGGTAAATAATCCTCATTCGCCGTTGATGGCACGAAAACATCAACTTCATTATCTTTAACTAAATAATTCACATTATTATATAATGCTCTTTTACCTCCACCAGAAGGTAAATTATGGAAAACTGCTATTTTCATTTCATACATCCCCTATTCCAAAACCTTTTCATATACTTTCCAAGTTTCTCTAGCAGTTTTTTTCCAACTAAACATTTTTGCTCTTTGTAAACTTTTTTTACTTAATTCAGCTTTTAAATCATCATCATTTAATATTCGATGTATTGCATCAAATAATGCATCAGAATCAGTGGGATCAATCATTATACCCGCATCACCAATTACTTCCGGCAAAGAAGACGTGTTAGATGTGATAACAGGACATCCACAGGCCATAGCTTCCAAAGGGGGTAATCCAAACCCTTCATACAAAGAGGGGTATACAAATAGATCTGCTGTATTATAGAATTTAAATAGATCTTCATCTGAAATATATCCAGTGAAAATTACATCTTTTTCCAAATTTAGTTTACATAAATAATCAAATATGCCCTCATATCTCCACCCCTTACCACCCACAATAACCAATTTATGGTTTTTATCCGTTTTTTTTAATTTATAAAAGGCTTTAAGTAGATTTGGGATATTTTTTCTTTTCTCTAAAGTCCCCACAGATAATATGAATGGAAAATTCAGATCAAATTTGTTTTGTAAATAACTTCTAAGTTTTTCTTTATTTTTTTGAGGTGTAAAAATTTCATTAGGAGCTAAACAAATAACTTTAATTCTTTCTTCAGGAATGCCTAAATATTTTATACAATCATTTTTAGTGTTATTTGAATCAGCAATTATAATATCAATCTTATTTTTTATTAACTTTAATGTTGGATTCCATAACTGAACAGTTTGTTTTGTATGAGTTTTAGGAAATAAGATAGGAGTTAAATCATGGATTGTTAATACCTTTTTTACATTATAATTTAAAAAAAACGGAGTTATTTGAGTATACCAATGGATTGGTGCATGTAAAACATCTAAATTTGCTTTTTTAATTGCATAAGGAATTCCAATAGAATATTTTAATATCCTGGGTACATTAGGAACTATAATATCATTTGCCAGAGTATATACTCGATCATTAGTTTTTTTATAGTGTATAAGGAATATATCATTGGATTTACCCAATTCAATCATACTTGTAAGGAGATTGTAAAGGTATGTATCCACCCCTGTTCTTTGCCTGTCTATTATCCATGAAAGCATACCTAATCTCATTTTTTTTCACTCGTTCATTTATTGCGTTAAATCTAATATTTATATAAAAATTAAATATTTAATCGTTTTTCTGTAATTTCAATATGCGTTTCAAAATTAAAATATCATCATCATCTAATGTCCTAGTGATAAATATAAGTCCCAAATATATAATTGAAGCTGTTAAAATTAATATAATCAAATTTAGATCATTGAAATAAATTATATAAATTAACATAATTAAACTTGAAAAAATAATTTTTGGTAAATCTTTTATTAATGGAATTAAATTAGTATATTGATTTTTCCATACTATATAAATCAAAATCGGCGTCATTATTAATTCAGTAATTACAGTAGCAAAACTTGAGCCAACATAACTAAATTTTGGAATTAATAAAATATTAAGTATAATATTTGTAACTGCACCGATTGCTGTAATCTTAGTGGCGATAGGTTGTTTATTATGGGAACCTAAAAAATTACTTGAAAGCCCATTAACAAACATGAAAACTATGGTCCAAATTAAGATTTGAAGTGCAATTACGGATGGAATATAACTAGGACCATAAATTAGTAAAATAATTTTACTTGATAATACTGTTACAAATACAGCAATTGGGACTGTTACAATTAACATATATTTAAATGATCGCTCGTACGCAAATTTTATAGATCCTTTAGATGTTTTATAAAAACTGGAAAGCACCGGAAAAATAGAAATTATGAAAATACTATGGAATGAAAGAAAAATATAAATAAATCGATATGCTGCATTGTACCAACCTACAACTTCATTTCCCACCATTATTGAAAGCATCACTGAATCAATCCAATAATAAATCGTCACAAATATTCCTGCTAACCCAAATGGTATAGCTTCTTTTAAAATTTTTTTCCAAAAAATAGTATCAATTTCAATTAAAGGTAAAGAAAATTTCCATACATATACAATTAGGACAAAAATTAAGGTAATTAAACTTGAAAGAAAATATATAGATGAGAATCCAACAACACCTAATCCAATTTTTATTGCTATAATTACACCCGAAAACATGAGAATGCTATTTAAAATTTGCCCTATTGATTGGAATTCCATTTTTTCATAAGCTTGAAAAATCGAATAAAAAAGGGAATAAAATGAGTTTAAAATAGTTGACAATGCAACAAAATAAACCACTGTTACAGTCGCTTGAGGATAATGAAGTAAATTTATAATTAATATGATTAAACCAAATGAAACTACAGCCAATATAATTTTAATAATTATTGCATTTCCAAGAAATTTCTGAGCTAAAGATTTATCTCTGGCTACTTCTCTAACAGTTAATGTGCTTAAGCCTAAGTCAAAAAGGATTGAAAAAATTCCGGAAACTGCAATAGCAAACGATAAAATACCAAAGCCATCAGCTCCCAAATAACGAGCAATATAGATTGTATAAAAAAATACGAAAATAAAGCTTACTATTTGAGAAACCGTCAATACAGCTGTATTTTTCACTATTCTTCGAGTAGCATTCATTTTGAATCAAATTATATTTTAAATAAATTATATATTTATTTTAAGTAAAAAAATTAAATTTCAAATTTTTTATGATGTTTTATAGATTTAGCTTGATAGTTTAATAATTTTTAGGTTTTCTAGCTAGTTATTACCACGCTTACTATAAATACGCAATTTTTTTGATTATCATTGGGAAATAGAGTGCAATAATTCCTGAAAAAAATACAATTATTTATTATTAATATTTTGACCATAAATGAAAAATTTTAACTATTTTTATCTTATTCACATAATCATTCCCAATGTTAAAAAACAAAGATAAAAATAATCCCTAATTAAATCCATTCAATGAAAATATTTATGTTATTTCAGTTTCTCAAGTTATTTTTACTTGTATACGAGATTTAAAACTCCAATATACAAAGTAAAACATTTAAATTAAAAATTAAATTATCATTTTTTTTGTTATTTTAATTAATCTTAATAATTAAAAAAAAATTATGATTATTTTTAAAAATTTAAGTCTGAATTATTTAAGAACAAAACCAAGAAATGCTATTTCTTTAATAGTTTCTCCCATTTTTTCATGATTTCCTCTTCATCGAATTTTTCTGACATTTTTTGTCCATTTGAATATTTTTTTCTTAAAATTGGATCTTCAATTATTTTAATCATTATATCTGACATCATATTTTCAGATTTATCTAATGGTGCTTCTTCCAAATTTTTAAATAAGAGTTTATCATTGAATGGTTGATTTAAGATTCCATATTTACAGTAATAACGATAATTTATTTCTTTTTTTAAATCTAATTCTGGACATAATATTTCTCGAGGACCGGTTTTACAATCCGTTGATATGATAGGTAGATTCATTGATAAGGCTTCGATTAATACTATTGGTAATCCTTCCCATAGTGAACTGAAGATGAAGCAATCACTGTTTTTTAGGAATGGAAACACGTTTTCTTGAATATTTAGGAGAAAAACCTTTTCATTTAAGTTAAGTTTGTTTATTAATTCTTTTAATTCGTTTTTTAGGGTACCGTCACCGAGGATGAATAGTCGTGCATTTTCATGTTGATCTACTACTTTTCGGAAGCTTCGGATTAAAAACCATTGTCCTTTCTGACGGGTTAATCTTCCTACGTTAATGAAGTTATAGTTTCCTTTGAATAATTCTTTATACTTCTTGGGAAGTTCTTCTATTGATAGTTTGATATTCTCCTTTAAATTCATCATATTATAGATAGTCTGAGTGTTTTGGATACCGTAACATTCATTAAGTATTCTTTCAGTATCTTTGGAGACACAAACTGTTTCATCTGCGCGTGGATAGAAGAATTTTATTGATTGATACTTTACTTTATTATCTAGAAATATTTCTGGACTCATATGTTGAGATATAATTATATGAACATTGTTTTTGAAAAGCCATCGACTTAAAACTGCATGGAAATTAGCTACTTCTCCCACTGAGATTATGGTATCTATATTTAAATCCTTACAAAAAGTTTTTATCTTATATGAATATTTTAAAAGGTTAAATCCTCTTTTTAAATTATTTCCTTTATAGATATCATCTTCGTTTAATGTGTAATAATCACCTTTAAACTTGAATTTAGGATTTTCATCCATTAAGGTTAAATAGGAAATCTCATAATCTTTATCGTGAAGTTTAGTGCCTAGGGTTGCGCCGACCCTTTCAGAGCCTCCACCGACTTTTAATGATTCTACTAGTATTAAAATTCTTTTTTTCATATATATAGTAGCCCAAAAATTTTTTTATATTTTGATTGAATTATTTATGGAATATTTTTTACTTTATTTTTTTTAATAATTTATTCCATATTTTTATTATATTATCTTTATCAAAGTTTTTAGCTATAATTAGACCATTAGAATAATTTTTATTTAAATCAGGGTCTTCTATCATTCTTATCATTAAATCAGCTATTACTTCCTCTGATTCATTAAGGGGAGTTTTATTTATATTATTGAAAATTAATTCATTGGGAAAATTACGAGTGAGAATAGCATATTCTCCAAAATACGGGTAATTAATCTCTTTTTTTAAATCTATTTCTGGACATAAAATTTCTCTTGGACCGGTTTTACAATCCGTTGATATAATGGATAGATTCATTGATAAGGCTTCAATTAATGTCATAGGTAATCCTTCCCATAAAGAAGTGAAAATGAAGCAATCACTGTTTTTAAGATAGGGAAACACGTTTTCTTGAACATCCATGAGAAAAACATTTTCATTTAAATTTAACTTGTTTATTAAATCTTTTAATTCTTTTTTTAAGGTGCCTTCACCGAGGAGGAATAATCTCGCATTTTCATGTTGATTCACTACTTTTCGGAAGCTTCGAATTAAAAACCATTGCCCTTTCTGCCTGTTTAATCTTCCCACATTAATGAAGTTAAAATAGTTTTTATTAAATAATATTTTATATTTCTCAGGTAATTCATCCATGGATAATTTGATGTTTTTCTCTATATCCATCATATTATAGATGGTTTGAGTGTTTTGGATACCGTAACTTTCATTAAGTATTCTTTCCATATCCTTGGAGACGCAAACTGTTTCATCTGCCATTGGATAAAAGAATTTTATTAATTGAACTTTTATTTTACTATCTAAATGTATTTCAGGGCTCATGTGTTGAGTTATAATTAAGTGAACTGTGTTTTTGAATAACCATCTGCTTAATACAGCTTGGAAATTAGCTGGATCTCCAACTGAGATTATAGTATCAATATTTAAATCCTTACAAATTCGTTTTATTTTAGGGGAGTATCTTAATAAATTAAATAATCGTTTTAAATTATTTTCACTGTAAATATCAGTTTCATTGAGAGTGTAATAATCACCTTTAAATTTATATTTAGGGTTTCCATCCATTAATGTTAAATAGGATATTTCATAACCTTCATCGTGAAGTGCACTACCTAGGATTGCAGCTACTCTGTCAGATCCACCGCCAATTTTTAATGAATCTACGAGAATTAAAATTTTCATTATAATAATATCCAAAAAATTTTTTATATTAATTTATTTAATTTCATCTATTAATCCTTTCAAAAAACCTATTCCGTAACCTAAATGTTCAGCTGGAAATATTAAAAAGGCGTAAATATGTTTTAAACTTTGATATTTCATCATAATAATAATGGTATAACTTAAATCTGTTAATATATAGATTATAATTGGTATTAAAATTAGAGTTAGAGTGTAAATATTGATAAGGTTAAGTGTAGATATTATTAAACTAAATATTATAAATAAAAGGTAGAATACAATTAAAACTGGTATCAAATGCTGTAGATTTAATGTTTCATTATATTTAATTGATAGTTTGGATCTACCTTCACCGTATTTAATCATCTGTCTGAAAAATTCTCTGAGATTCTTTCTTCTATACATATAAACTACGGCTTTCGGATGCTTTAATAGAACATAACCTTTTTTTATAATCTGGTGATTAAAGTCCGTGTCTTCGCACTGAGTCATGTTTTCATTATAAATGATTCCTTCCTTTACTAGTAATGATCTTCTATAAAGCACGAATGGTACCGTTTTTACAGGATGTATATTTTTTTCTTCACTATATTGTGTTCCGAATCCTCCAAAAAACGTTTTTAAACAATATGCTATGGTTTTTCCAAAAGATGAATCATCTGGAGGACTAGTAATGGCAGAACCTACTCCAGCTATCTTAGATTTTTTTTCGTAAGTTATAAATGTATGATAAAGTGTTTCTAGCCAATCATCAGCTACTATTGCATGTCCATCTAAATAAGCTACAAAATCTGCTTTAGATGCATTAAAACCCAAGTTACGTGCGGGGCTAATTTTTTCTTTCTTGTTAATCAATAATTTTATTCTAGGATCTTTATCCATCAAATTACAGACTATATCTCTAGTTCTATCATCCGAGAGACCATCAATGACTAGGATATTGATATCTTTAATGGTTTGTTTCTCAAGAGATTTTAAACATCTTCCAATGTATTCCTCTTCATTTTTAACTCCAACTATAATGTCGATAGTAGCCAT
>JACWMK010000121.1 GCA_015661405.1 Methanobacterium sp. | reverse complement strand
GCCTAATCTCACCAATACTAGGAAATAACATATCTATAGATACACATTTACTAGTAGGCAATGTCATAGAATTCATTGCACTTACTATACTCTTAATAATAACATGGAAATATTAAAAAAAACTAATTCTATATTTCTAAAATCAGAGTTAAGGACTAAATTGCATCATTCCTATCAATTTTTTTGAGGGACAAATATAAAATGTTAACCTTTAAAAAAAAAATATTAAAATGGGATAAAAATATTATTCAATTTTTACGCTTATGCTGATAAATTAAATATAATAATCCTAATATTATAATAACCACACCTGCAACTCTAATGGTATTCAAATCCAATATTATCTCCTCTTTATCATTAAAATATCCTTGATAAAATTTAATATCCATACTCAATTCTAAAAACATTAAGTATTCAATATATTTACTAATTTTTTGTTACGTTAATTTAAGTGAATTAAATATCTGGTTAGCAATAGATTGGGACTGATTCTGATTAAAACTCCATACATTAATAGTGTAAATTGTACTATTATCCTTGTTAGCAAAATCCATCTCATAATAAATGATTCTGGTACCATTATTTAATGTATATGCATACCTGTAAACTGGAATTCCATTAGGATTAGTAGATTCCGAAGCATTCGATACAACTTGTCCATTACCGGATTGAAGATATGAAATAAAAACACTACTAGATTTCTGAGGACTAGTAAATAAAGAGGTTTTACCCACAAGGAGCCAACTAACATTATTAGTTAAACTAGTAGTAAAATTCCAAACACCTTTATTACCTAAACCAGTAGTAGTCGTAGTATTCATCATATTTGAAGGATAACTGAAAACAATAACCCCATCAGTATAAGTAGCAGTTTTATAATCAGAATTATTTAAACTAGTGAAAACCAGTACACCAATAACAGCAACTGCCACTACTATTAAAATTATAACTCCTAAAATAGTATTTTTATTCATAACTAATAATTCACCCCTCTATAATAATAACCATTAAAAAGTTCACTATTCAGTAGCATGTAAAGAAAAATCTCAATTTTTCATTAATCATCAATTGTAGATTATTCTTTGGTGAAATACCGTTTAGTTCTAGGACATGCAGCGATACAGACACCACATACTACTGCTTCTAAATCGTCAATACCTAACTCTTCATTAATTTTCATCATATACCCCATACACTTCCGTATATTATATATGTAATCTCTGCCTTTAACAATATCCTCCCTGCTCTTTGAAATATCCCAGAGATTACCTGATACAGCCTGACCTGGGCAGGCATTCATGCATTCCACACATTCACCACACCGTGAAACCTCAATAGGGGAACTACAATCGAGTACAGCATCAGTAAGAATTGTATTAATCCTGAGAGCCGGGCCGAATTCTTCAGTAACGAGTAATGCAGACTTCCCAATCCAACCCAGTCCCGCCATGGTAGCAACTGTTTTATGTGGAAAAGTACTACATTGTGTTTGCATATCAACACTCATAGAATCATTAACCAACAATGGAATAGCATTAAATCCACGGTATCTCAAGATTTCCGCTCCAAACTCTGCCAAATGATTTAATAACTTATTTAACCGGACCTTCTCCAAAGAATATTCAATGGTTGGCCCATTCAACCATACATCCATCATTATATCAGGATTTAATGCCACACCAATACTTATAGCATAATCCATTGATTGCCTGACTTCCAATGGAATACATTTAATATCAGCATAGCTCACCAGTGAAGCTCCTTCCTTCAATAAAATATTCCTGATATCCCGAGATAATACATTCACGCCATTCTTATCTTCCATAATTAACTACTCCTTATTTAAAAAATTTTTATAACTCCCTTCATGATATCTAAAATAATCCTAAAAGTAACATTTCCCCGTTTGCTTTGAAATTATTATAAAGTTATTATTTTCTTTGTATACAATAATTCATAAAATTATTCTCGATTAAAAAATAATAATTATATTATTTTCTATTCTGATTTTACATGATGACGATTAAACAACACAAATATTGCGGAGCTAAAAACAAAGCATCCTCCAACAATAAATGGAATATGTGGTGAATAGATTACAGCAAGTACACCAGCTAAATAAGGAGCAATTGCAGCACCTATGAAGCGTACAAAGCTATAAGCCGCTGAAACTGTTGAACGCTCAATCGTCGTTGCCTGCATAACCGCAGTAGTTATTAATGTATTGATAGTTCCAATTAATGCACCTGCAAAAATTATGGATAAAATAATAATCCATTGTATTGAAGTGTAAATACCCATAATTAACAATACAACTGCAAATATGGTTAACATGGTGCACATAGAATTAATCATTCCAAATCTACGCTGAAGACGGGGTGCTAAAAACACTGATGTAAAAGCGAGTAAAACACCCCATCCAATGAATACTAATCCTATACCATGAGCATCAAGTCCAATAATAAAAGGTGCATACGCTAACAAAGTGAAGAATCCAAAATTATAAAGAGCAGCAGTAACTGCCAAAACCATAATAGAATGATGCTTCAAAGCACGAAAAGGATCAATTAAAGAAGTTTTCTTTCTTAAAATTCTATCAGATTCATGTTCATCTGGCATTGAAGTAAATAGAAAAATAAAACCTATAGTCATTAAGCATCCTACACCTATAAATGGATATCTCCAAGAAATTTCACCCAATAATCCACCAAGAAGAGGACCGGTTGAAAGTCCCAGTCCAATTGCAGCCTCATATAAGATAACTGCTTTAGATACACCATTTTCAGAAATTAAGATAATAGAAGTTAATGCTGTAGCAACAAAAAGAGCATTACCTAAACCCCATACCCCTCGTAAACCATCAATAGTCCAAATATTATTAGAAAGCCCTGCAAGTGTCGAAAACACGGCAATAATAATAACACCACAAAGCATTGTTCTTTTAATACCTAATCTACTGGAAACAGCACCAGTAATAAGCATAGCTACACCAGTAACTGCGAAATAAGTTGTAAAAAGTAAAGTAACCTCACTAGGAGTAGCTCCTAATTGATTAGCTATCGCCGGTAAAATCGGATCAACTAATCCTAAACTCATAAAAGCAATAATAGCCGTGAAAAAAACAGCCCACACAGCCTTTGGTTGACTAATCCTCTTCTTTGAATTATTGAATGATAACATAATATTAATTCCTAATATAAGAAATCTTATATTAAATAATGTCTAAACAAACTACAACAAATACTAATCTAAACAAAACTAAAATTGGTAACATAAAAATAAGTATATATGGTAATCACATTTGTAATTGTGCTAAACATCCTAAAATAATATATTAGTACATGTTTATTTATTCTCAACTTTTTATTATTTCCACTAATTAAACAACATTACAACAAAAAAAATATGAACTTTGAAAAATAATTTCAACTTTAAATAAAATAGAATTAAAGGATAAAA
>JACWMK010000120.1 GCA_015661405.1 Methanobacterium sp. | reverse complement strand
TACACCATCTAATATTTTCCCCATGGTGACTTTGACTCCTATTTCAGGGATTTCATTGCAGAATATTTTAGTGCAGTTAGGCTTAGCAAATATGGCTTTGCCTAAGTCTTCTCCTACTTTTCGCTTGTCGATATCTATTGCTGCTACCACTTCTATATCTGAGGGCTGATATCCACCAATCTCCCAATGCATTAAACCAATAGCATCTTCAGGGTTTTTATCTTTATAATAATAAATCCCCTGTATTAGCGAGCTTGCACAGTTACCAATACCAATTATGGCGATTTTAATCTTATTCAATTCACGACACCTTCTAATAAGCACTATTATATAAGAATGTTAAATTTAGTGCTGTTAATTTATTATTTTAAAATTAAAAATGTATAAAATTTCGTTAGATTCTTAAAGTCTTGAAATAGTTCTCTTAAACTATAATTTGCTTATTATATTATTAAAGTTTTCGATCAACTCTTAATAATAATTCTTTATTAAAAAAAAGAGACAATTTTAAACATCTCCGTAATCTAAAATAAGAGATTTATTATAATTACAATTAGTACAAAAAAATTTAATCTTTAATTGGTATAATGCAATATATTTCAAGTAATTAGAATTTTAAAGTTTACGTTGATCTGTTTCTAATCCTCTCATGCAATAAAAGTTATAAATAACTCCAATTTTAAATTCAGCAGCAAAAGGACAGGTGGGGCACATACAACCTTTCTCTTTTTTAACACAATTGCTTTTACCTTTTAAACAGAAAATATTTTCTCCAGTATCCTTAGCGCAATTGTTATAGGTGGGGCAGATAGGACAAACACAATCCACTTGTAATTCTTCAATTTTTCCTCTTCTTTCATCATCAGACATTTCATTTAACTGATTTGTTAATTCTTCAAAGCTATCCAAAGGGCATCACCTATTAATATTTTTTTTATAAACCAGATTTAAAATCTGTGATAATGATTTTATGCATTTTTTTTTAGTGTAAAAAAATAATTATTTATTCCATTAATTTATTTCTAAAGTTATTTATTACGGTTCAATTTCAGAACCTCTTAATACAATAAATGGTATACTGGACTCCGAATCTAATCTCTTGCAAATGGATAAGGAGTGCAAATACATTCAACTATATATTTAAATACTCTTCAATCTTCCCTAAACAAGTAAATTACTTAACATGCTTTTTTTCACATACATTTTATTTAAAGCAGATATGTTATATTTTCAATGATTTTAAACTCTTTAATTCTCTCATAATTTGAGATCATATTAGAATTATTTCTTTGAATAGTTTGGTAATATTGTATTTCGTTTTATATTAAAATCCATGTTATTCAAACCAATATAATATTTAAACAACATTCTTTATAATATTTGGTGATATTCCTCTCACTAAATTATCTGCATTTAGAATGATAGTCAATTAAACAAATATTTATTAAATTTATATTTTTTAGTATTAATATTAAAAATAGGTTATAACTAACATTCCGTATTTATTGGGAAGTTTTTTATTGACTTATTTCCTCTCTATTTTCGCTTTTACAATCAACACTACTACATATCCATCGCTCATCTGCACCTATTCCTTTATATATAGTAACTATATTTCTTTTACCACAAGAACTACATTCTTTTACTCTAAGCGCAACCATATACACACCTCCAAAATTATTTGTATATACTATTATGATGTTCTTTTATAAACATATTGAAAATAAATTCATTTATTAATTATTATTTTCTTTAAACGATTTTTATTATAAAAAAAATACTGGTGGTTTAAAATTAGTATATTCTAAAGTTGAAAGTGAATTATTGCTTTACATTAAATAATAGTTATATTTTGGATTTATATTAGGTGTAAGTGATTCTATTCTATCATTTAGAATCAATTGTAAGTCTTTCGAAGAATTGATAAGAAAATTTTATAATCATTTAAACCTAAAAATGATGCAAAATAACCGGAATAATATCGGATTTTAACAGGATTTTTCTTAATCGCTTTTGAGAAACATTGTCTACCTTTAATTAACTGATTTTATAAACAGAATTGAGATGCAAGATATCCATATATTCCTGCTACTGCTTTTTTATGCTTATTAAAAAGGTTAGAATGTTTTTTAAAAATTTTTTCCGTACAATCTAAAATTAGTGATAGATTTCATGAAAATTATCATCATCCGATATGACATGATTAAGGCTTCATCAATAAATTTAAATTCATAATATTTTGAAAGTCTTAAATTTAAATCCCAATCTTCAGCAGCTCTTAAATCTTCATCAAAGAAATTAATAGAATACAATATAATGCCTACTGTAAATATTGGATTTGGATATATGATTCAAAATAAGATTAAAAAGATTTTAAAAAACCCATTTATTTTAATTAATTTAATTGAAAAAAAGGGTTTAAATCCATTATCGTATAATAATTATTTAATGAAATGGGGAGTTAAAAAAAATGATTATTATTAGAATTTTAAAATTAATCGGTTACGGATTTTTAGTATGGTTAATACCAACCATAATTACAAGTGCTTTAATAATTTTCCCTAATATAACATATCTCTTCGATATAGTATCAGCATTGTCTTTAATTATCAGTGCAGCAGTGTTTTCTTATTTATATTTCAAGGATGTCACTATTAATTTTATTAAAGAGGGTATTATAACCGGTATTACTTGGTTGATCCTTAGTATAGTTTTTGATTTAATAATGATAATAGTGGGAATTTCTACAATTAGTTTAACCAGTTATGCATTACTTGTAGCACCTTTATATGTAATTATACCGGTCATAACCGTTAGTTATGGGTTACATTTGGACCATAATAAGAATAACAGATTAGAAATATTAAAAAATTAAATTATAATTTAATGGAATGAGAATTAACCATTAAAGTTTATGAATAAGTATTTTCTGAAAACATATAATATTAAGGAGATTTAGTTTCCCTCTGTAGAATAAAATCTTAATATTTGATAATGATTACATTTTCATTCAAATTACTAATAAAAGAAATAATCCGTTGATGGTAGAACTTTATCTAATGCTAAAATGATTAAATACCCTAAAAAATAAAATTTCCCCAGAAGTATCATATTTTTTTTTGAATAAAAATAAATTTATTCAAGTTCAGTTAATAGAGGATTTTAACATTTTGGAATATGAAGCTATAATTCAGGAACTAGAATCACTCTCAAAGCCTGAAAATGTAAAAGGAATGGCTAGATTTGGGATAAATTCAAAAAAAGTTTATGGAATAAAAATGCCTGAATTGCGTCATATAACTAAAAAGACAGGAAAAAATCATGAACTTGCTGAAAAACTGTGGCACACGGGATATAATGAAACTAAAATACGTGCAAGCTTGATTGAAGATCCAAAAAACGTTACAGAAGACCAGATGGAAAAATGGGCTATTGGTTTTAATTCGTGGGATAGCTGCGACCATGTTGTATCATTTTATTCC
>JACWMK010000119.1 GCA_015661405.1 Methanobacterium sp. | reverse complement strand
TTGTTATTTTTTCACAATATTAAAAATACGAAACAATATAGTTGATTACTAATTTTTTTTTACTTATTTCCTAAACTTTTTTATCCATTTTTTTGCATATATTATTGATTGCGAGAACTTTTTGAATTGTTTTGTCCTCAATATTATGTTAATCAAAGTTAGATCGCTAAACTTGTTAATTTAATTATTAATCCCTTTCATCTTTCTTGGAAAATCATAGCATCCCCTTTCCAACTTGTTAAATACGTTTCAAGTCGTATTAATGCGTAGTTAACTATTATTCCTAACAATGACATTGCGACAATCGCAGCCCACATCTGAGGTATCTCTGATTCCATCTGGAAATACATGATAAGGAATCCTAAACCATTACCTGAACTAACTCCCATCATCTCCACCCCCATAAGCATTAAAAATGCGAATAATACACCTAAACGTATGCCTGTGAATATTGTGGGCAGTGCGGCTGGAATTTGTACCTTCCAAAATATCTGAAATTTTCCCAAGCCTGCTGTTCTTGCTATATTAATGATATCAGGGTCAACTTCCTTAACACCTCTAACCGTGTGTATGAGCATTGGCCACTGGGCAGCCCATGCCACAGCACCTATCATAGAAATATCTGATATACCCAATAGAATTATGAATACATGGAAGAGAGTGAGTGCATTTACGTTACTGAACATGTTTATTAATGGGTTTAAGGCTTTTTCAAAGTTTTTGAAAAATCCTCCAAGCAAAAAGCCTAGTGGAATCGCTACTATAAGCGCTATACCTACCGCTATAAATATCCTTGCTAGGGTGTATATAGAATTTAGGGGTAGTATACCCGAAATGGTCAAGCTCCACATTGTAATAGCAATAGATGATGGAGATGGTACAAAAAGAGGGTTAATCAATCCGATTGTGGGTAGCAACTCCCAAACCAGCATGAAGACTATAATAGCTAGCCACTTATGTGATATTGTTTTAAAAACATTAATAAAATTGAACAGCAATGATTTGAATCCATTGGAAGTACTAACTTTTATGGGATCATTTGCTTCAATATACTCGCTTCTCGTTTTCATTTGACTTCAATTTCCTCTTTTTCAAGTAATTCAACTTAGTCTCTTAGAACATGGATATCTCTTATTCTTAAGAGGTTAGAATCATCATTTATATCAAAATAATTCACTAAATATTCTTATCTTATTCTAAATGATTTCTTTTAACTAGAAATTTTAAAATTTATAAAAATTATTAAACTGTAAATTTTTGATCAACTTCTTATTAACGATCGTTATATGAACAGATAATTACAATTAATGAAACAAAATGTTATATATAGTTAACTATTACTATAAATCTTAACTTTATTATTACAAAAATTCTTTATTATGATTCAAGTAATAAATTAATGAATTAAAAAAAAAGAAAATATGTAATGATGTTTTAAGTTAATTGGAAAACAAATTGTCTTAAATTAAATAATTTTATTTAGTATAATGCTCATCTGTAAGAATTTCATATTTTCATTGTACTATTATAACTCCGTTTAGTGCTTTATCACCCATATGATTCATGTCATAATAATAAAATGTACCGGTCTGGTTAAATGTATAGTTGAAACTCTGTCCATTTGTTAAATCATTACTCATGAAAAGATACATCCCTTCCGTTGCTTCCGTATTATTCTCCATTTCTGTGTTTCCTGTTTTATTACTAGTGACCATATACTCAGTATCAGTATTAAAATCTTTATCAATCCATATTACAGTTGTACCTACTTTGACAGTTAAATTAGCTGGATTAAAAGTTCCATTTTCTATTGTCACTGTGGCTTGAAGTCCATTACTATTACTATTTGTGGAAGTCATGTTTGACATATTTGTCATGTTGTTATTATCACTTTTATTTACCGTTGTTTGATATGTTAAAACCCCTATAATTATAACAATAACGATTATAATTATTCCTATTGGAATTATTTTATTCATAATATTTCATCTCCAAAAAATTTTAATCTGTTTATTCTTAATTTTTTTATCTTTATGCATCACACTCATTTTTGACCAGTAAAAAAATAATAACATAAACGATCAGTATAGAAATGGAGGATACGTATCACAATTTTAATATAATAATTAAAATGTGGCAAGTGATACAATTCATTTAACTATCGTTACATGTTACTTAGTTACAAGTAGTGTTTTCTTAAGTAATAATATATAAAGTTAACGATCGTTATATAAGATTTAAAGTCGAGTTTTCTATTTTAAAATTTCTTTACATAATTTTCTAATCTGCATAATTTACTGTTTATGAATGATTATATTATTGGCATATTTTCACTTTTTAAAGACTTTAACCATTTAAAATGAATTGTCCTGCACTCACAAAAATTCGTTTTTCCTCAAAGTTTTTATTTTTAGAATTCTTTCTATTTTGAACTCTACCTCTTTTTCGTTCCTCTTCAATGAACTATTTGAACTATTTCTACTCCATCCTTTTTTTCAAACATATTCCGCAAAATTTTACAAGTCACTAAATTTATCTTAAGGACTTACTGATATTATTTTATGGAATAAAAGGCACGTTGAAACGTTCTTTAATTCTTTGCGAGTATTCACTAATAATGAACATAAAATAGTAATAAGCGTAGCTTCAGATTAATAATCTTTAACTCTTAGATCTTTTCATTTTTTATTGAACTATTATGTTTCCCGTCAATGTTTTATTATACGGATGATTCATATCATAATAAGGGTAACTACCCGCCTGATTAAATATGTAGCTGAAACTTTGACCATTGGTTAAAGAAGGACTCATAAAACCATTGCCCGTTACCATAGGCTCAATACTAGAATCTTTATTAATCCATGTAACATTTGTACCAGCTTTAACAGTTAAATTAACTGGATTAAAAGTACCATTCTGGATTGTTACCGTAACTTCATTACCACTGATATTACTTGAATTACTATTGTTAACTATATTCATATTACTATCGCTTGTGGCAGACGTTTTCGATGACACTGTTAACAAAAAATATGCTGATGATACTCCAATTATAACAAATAATGCTATTACAGTTATTGCAACATGTTGTTTATTTACCATATAATAATCCTCCGATTTTACAATTTTAAAGTTAGTATTAAATATAATAAAAATTATTGTGCTATTTTACATTTTTTTCTTTTTAATTAGTTATTTTAAGCTTGAATCGTTATTATTTGAGCTAAATATATTCCATTTTTATAAAATAATTTTCGTTGAAATGTATGTGAATCTAAATGATATCAATGCTCAAATAACGATCGTTATATGTTAGATAATTACATGTAATGAAACAAAAGGATATATAAAGTTAACTGATCATTATTAAAAAAACTAATTTCATTTATTACCTATAATCTATTATCCACAAATAATAAAATACAAATTTATTAAAAAAAAAAGAAATCATGGTAATTTATTTCTAGAATATATTTAGATTACCCTAAT
>JACWMK010000118.1 GCA_015661405.1 Methanobacterium sp. | reverse complement strand
TACTTGTCTTTGTATTAGTTTTTTATGAGCTGGGTATCCATAAAAATCGTATTTATCATTTTCAGTTTTCAGATTCTTAAAATCTAATTATTATTCCCGTTGTTTAGTGTTTTCATAACTATAAAATCATCCCATTTTCTATTATTGTTTGATTTAAAATTTTTATTGTTTATATTATGGATAAAGCACCCAAAAATGCCCATAAACCCCATTCAATAGCTGTTGATTGATTGTTGGACTATTACCAATGATGCTAAGCGATAATTGGGAGTTAATTCACAAAAAATATTTAGATACCCTGGGAAATCTGACATTGACAGGTTACAATCCGCAATATTCCAATAAACCATTCGTTGAAAAAAGAGACATAGAAAATGGGTTTAGAAAAAGTGGATTAAGACTTAATAAATATTTAGCTGACATAGATGAATGGAATGAGAAGGAAATTAAAAATAGAGTAGAAGAACTTACTGGAACATCTTTGGAGATATGGAGAATATAAGTGGACTACCAAAAAGCCAAGTAGGAGGATTCATTCGCCATAATTGCTCTTTTATTATAATGGTAATCCTCAAGTTGACTTCACACTTAGTAACTATACCAGGCAAAGATCCGTACACAGCTAATTCTTCAGCAGTAATACCTTATGTCTATTTAAATAATTTTCAGCCAGGTGATAACTGTAGTGTTTTAGTCGATCCAAAGAACCCTCAACATGTAAAAATTACAAATACTTAGACTGGGTAATTATGATGCTATCAAATAATTAAATTAGATAGCTCATTTTTTTGATGATGGTTTTTTTTTGATGATCTAGACGATTTATCATCTGATTTATTTTTTCTGTTGATTTGTTTTGGATTGTTCTTCATTGAATTCTTGAAGTTTTTCTTCATCATCCTGTTTTATTATTGATTTAAAGCCCGTATAACTGATCATAAGAGTTAAAAAATAGCCCTGTTAAACTAGGTGAATCAAACCAATAAAATTTAATATTAAATTTTTTGAGGGAATGACACAAAAAAAATGTCAACTGGATTTGCTTTATAAGTTTAACTTTATTCAATTTCTCTTAATGATTCCATTGAATTTTCTAATGTAAATAAAAAAAAAGAATGTTAGTTAAAAAATTAATTTTATGTTAGTTTGATGTTTTCAAACGTGAGCATTCTAATGCTTGTTATGTTATTGTTACGTAGTTAGGTAGTTGAGTGTTGTTTCCATAGAAGCTTATCACTTTACTGTAATTGTATACGAGTTTACTGAAAGGAATGTTTCCTAGGCTAGTACTTGCGTAGTTAGGCGTTCGGTTATTAGTGTTGATGAAATTTTGGATATTCAGGGCCACTGATAAGTATTCTGTTTTCATTAGATTGCCCGTTGTGAATGTTCCTGATGGAGTTGGAGCTGTATTGACTGGTATTATATTTATGGGGTTGAATTTGTTCATGTTTATGTTAAGGGTTGCTGTAACCAGTAAGTATAGGAATTGACTGGTGCTCACTGTGTTATTGCCCACTGTAACATTAAGTGGTAGTATGTGGTGTAATTCATAGTATGTTTTAACCGAGTTTGATGCATTGATTATGTTATTGATAGTTACTGTAGGGTATACAGTGACATTAGTTGATACTTTCTGATGATCTACCGTTGATGACACTATAGTTGTTCCGGGAGTTGTTAAATTATTGAGTATTGAAGTAGTTGCTCCGTTAGAGTAGTTAGTGTTGGTGATGGTTCCTTTAGTGGTTGTGAAGTTGGCTGATCCAGTGTAAGGTACTACTCCATTAGTTGGATTGTGATATGCGCCATAACTATCATGCAATAGATCCGATGTTATATTGGATTTCTCACTGACTCCTACAGATGAGGGGTTGGCAGTTATGGTTAAAACAATCCATGGATTGTAAGTTACTACGCCGGTTTTTATAGCATATTTGATTTGCGAAGCCACGTAACTAGCGTTATTGCTTCCCCACCAGTTTAATGTTGCGTTTACATTACTATAAGCTATGTAAAAGATTCCTATACCATTATTGTTTACTATTCTGTTGAATTTGAGGTTGTAATTATTGTAATAAACAAAATATGGATCTTCCCATACTTCAACACCGCATCCATTTGAATATATATTGTTAGATTCGATGAGTCCTCCCTTATAACAATCGTCTAGATATATACCTTCACCGCTATTATTGGTAATTTGATTATTCATAATGTTAAAGGCGGATGAGAAATATCCGTATATACCTGAATTTGATTGGTTTATTTTGTTTTTAGTTATATTGAGATTAACTGAATCGTCAAATGCTACTCCGAAATTAGTGTTATTGTGGATATTATTTCCTATTATACTGGAGTTGTTACATTTGTTTATTTCTATTCCCGTGCTATCTTGGTATAAATTATTATCACTGATGATGAATCCAGTTGAATTATAAGCACTTATTCCTGCATCATCGTTGTTATAAGCTGAATTATTTTCCACTAAATCATTGCTTGAGTTTTTAATCTCTATTCCACTGAAACTCCCGTATAAATTATTAGTTGAGATTCTAACGTTATTTGATCCTAATACTGCTATACCACAGCCTTCATATGTACCATTAGTGTTGTTAGTGTTATTGAATATATTGTTAATCTCAATAAGTGTTGAATTAGCATTTACAAGGGTGATTCCATTTCCCAGAGTGTTATTGAATATTTGATTCCCACTTATTTTATTGGATAGTGAATTAGTAATTATTATGCCACCATTATGGTTATAAGAGACTCCATTAGCTTGGATTTGGTTATTATTACTGGAATCAATATTAATTCCACTTAAAGCATTATTCGTGACTTCATTAAATTCAATATTATTCATTACAGAATTTTGAATCCAGATACCATCCCTAGTTGAATTTCTTATAGCATTATGAGAGATTAAGTTTTCAGAACTGTTTTCAAAGTAAATTCCATAGTAATTAGCAGCTAAACTATTATCTATAATGTTCCCGTATATATTATTACTATCCGAGTTAACAAGAGCGATTCCTACACTATAACCGCCAGATATAACGTTATCATTTATTTCACAGTTATTAGCATCCTGTAAGGTTATAGCTTCACCACTACCTCCCGTGAGGCTGAAATTCGATATTACTGTTCCACTTCCTGAATTAGTGATATGGAATGAATTTACAAAAGTGTTTTTAGAACTTTCACCAAGTATGGTGAGATTTTTCGATACTAAGACATCCTCATTATACGTACCTGCGTTACAGATGATGGTGTCACCATCCTTGGTTAAAACACTATTTATGGCAGATTGAATTGTATCATAATGGATACCGGTTCGATTGTTGATTGGATCTAATTGACTACTAGTATAATTCATCGATTGTACTTCAGTTGATGAATTATTAGGTGATGGTACTAATTGCATCGTGGAATTAGTTGAATTGCTATTAGCAGCAGCAACCACACCTGAGAACATAATTGCTAAGATTAGAGAAAAGCTTAACAA
>JACWMK010000007.1 GCA_015661405.1 Methanobacterium sp. | reverse complement strand
ATTGTGAAAACTTTTTGAAGTGTTTTTCTATTTTGTCACGTAGTTGTTCTTTTGTTTCTACAAATATTGGTGATAATTCTCTTTTTATGGCTTTCCATATGAATTCTATGGGGTTGAGGTCTGGTGAGTATGGTGGTAGGAATATCAGGTCAATGTTGAGCTTTTCGGCGGTTTCTGTGGTTAATTTTGCGTGGTGGGATCTGAAATTGTCAAGTATGATCATTATCCGTCCGTAAGGATTTAAGATCCGTATTTGTTTCAGGAATTGGATTATATCTTCTTTTTTGGAGTTTTCTTTGAAATCAATAGTACTATGGCCTTTTATAGCATAGAATCCAAATGTATTGGCGCGTAGACGTGTTGTATTCTTGCTTATAACAGGTTTAGTAGTTGACCACAACCTTTGGGTGTTGGCAGTGCTTTGCGGTGAAAATTCATCAAAAAACCCTATGATATCTGGATTTTTGTCTATGTTGGAGTCTATGTTTTTTTTAACTGTTTTTCTGCATCTGATGGTCTTCTGTAGTCTTTAGGGTACGGTTTACCAAATTTTAGTCCTAATTTTCTAAGGATGATTATAATTTGTTTTAAGGAATATTCAACGCCAAATTTATCATAGATTAGTTTTGCAACTTCTTTGGTTGTCCAATCATCTCTGTCTTTTAATATTTCTTTTATCTGATTTTTTTCTTGGTCTGTAAGCTTAGAAGGCCTTCCACCTGCAAATCTAGGTATTAAACCATTATACCCCTCTTCATTCCATCTTTCTAACCAAATATATCCTGTTTGCTTTGTTATTCCTAATTTTTCACTTGCTTCAGGAACATTATATCCTTGATACATTTCTAACAATATTTTTCAATTCATCAGCAGTAATCCATTTCCTAACTTTCAAAGAAGAACTTCTAGTCATAAATAATGATTATAAACTTCATAGTTAAAAAAGTTTCGTTTTTAACTATAAATGAAAGTGATGTGGAACAATTAAAAAACAAAGAAGATATACAAGGATTAATCAAGGCTCTCAAATATAAAAATGACAGTTCTGTAAGATATAGGGCTGCTGAAGCTTTAGGAGAATTTGAAAATAATACTGCGGTAGAAGCATTAATATCTGTTTTAAATGATGAGGACCTGTCCACTAAGGAGATGGCTATAATTGCTTTAGGAGAAATTGGGGATAAAAGAGCTATTATACCTCTGATTGATAATTTTAACGATGCAAATGATGAACTAAGGGATATGATGATATTCTCACTTGGAGAAATTGGTGGTAGAGAATCTTTGGAATATCTTAAATTGGTATTGGAAGATGAAAATTTTGATATTAAATTAAGAGCTGTTGAAGCGTTAGGGAAATTATCTAATGTTGAATGCGTTGAACCATTGATTAATGCATTAAATGATGATAACATTGAAATTAAATTATATGGAATAACTGCTTTAGGTGAAATTGGAGATCCTAGAGCCATTAAACCCCTTATGGAAGCTCTTAACAGTGAAAAATGGATTATTAGACGATATTCTTTGAATGCATTAGGAAAGATAGATGAATGTTCCATTGAACCATTTATTAATGCTTTGGATGATGAAGATTGTCACGTGAGAGATAAAGCAGTAGAACTTATTGGAAAGTGGGGAGACGAAGATTCTATAAAGTATTTGAATAGAATTTCAAACGATTCAGATGAAGATGTAAGAGCGCGTGCAGCTGAAATTCTTAATAAACAAAAAAATAATGAGACAGAAATGCAAATACCAAAAGAGGATAAAAAGAAAAGTCCTCAATATATATTAGAGGAGATAATTGATAAAATTGGAAAGGATGAAGCTGTTGAAATACTTATTGATTACTTAAATGATGAAAATCCTGGAATAAGACAGAGAGCAGCGGAAGTTCTAGGGGAAATTGGAGATGAGAAGGCTGTTGAACCATTAATAAATGCTTTAAGGGATGAAAATTCTAGTGTACAATGGAGAGCTAAGGAAGCCCTTAAAAAATTGGGTGAACCATCAGTAATTCCTTTGATTAATGTTTTACATGATAAAGACACTAACTTGAGGCGTAGGATTGTTTGTGCTTTAGGTGAAATAGGAGATGATCGAGCCATTTCACCTTTAATTAAAAGTCTTGGAGATGAAGATGCCTCAGTACGGTTGAAGACCGCTATATCACTTAGTAAATTTGGTACAAAAGCTATTAATCCACTTATTATGGCTTTAAACTATAATAATTTTATGGTGCGTGAAAAAGCTGCAGAAACTCTCGGAGAAATTGGAGATCAGTTAGCATTAGATTCCTTAAGAGAAGTTCTTGATGATGAAAATATTTACGTCAGAAATGGTGCTGAGGAAGCAATAAAAATGATTCAAAAGAAAAATGCTTAATGAAAAAATTTAAATTTCAAAATGAATCTTAATATTATTATGATTTTGTAATTAAATCACGTTTTTATAATAAGAAAAAAAGTTTATTTTATGCTGAGATTTCATTTGCTGCTTCTAATTTAATTTTATTAATCTGTTGTGATAATTTTAAGAGTTCATCAGTTAATTGTTCTATCCTTTCTGCCACATATGATTCAGTTATTTCTTCAAGATCAGGATAATTAATTGTATTATAAACCTTTAATTCATCATTTGTTTCAAAATTGTATCTTTTTATCTTTTCTAATCCTAATTGAAGATCATCATTTGCTTTTAATTCTCTTACTAAATTTTTACGTTCATTCATTAATATTTCTAAATTCAATATCTCCATCTCCTATTTTTATTCAATTTAACTATTTTTTTTTTAATCTTTAATTTTATCAAAATTTCCATAAAACTGATATTAATAATTATTTATCTGCTCATATATTTTAGATAAATTATCTGTTAGTTGCTCTATCATTTTAGCTACTGTAGATTCAGTTATATCTTCAAGATCGGGATAATCACTCTGATTATATATTTTTAGTTTTTCATCAGAACTGTTAACATTATTAATTTTTTTAATCTTTTTTAATTCTAATTCAAGTTCTTCATATGATTTTAATTGATTTAATATACAGTTACGTTCATTCATTAATTCATCTAAACTCATGATATTAATCTTCCATTTCCTTATTTTTTTTTATTTCAAATATTTTCTCTAAAAAAAAAGTTATTTTTTTAACATTTATTTATTAAAAAAAATTTTTAATTTTTTTTTTTTAAGTAAAAAAGTAATTTTTTAAATTAACTTTAAGAAAAAATTAATAATTATTTATTTAAGATTTTTTTTTAATTTAAATTTATTAATTTAATAAACTATGAAAAAATGTAATGTTTTTTTGTATTTCAGATGCAGTTTATGATTTACTCCTAAAAAAACTAGAATATTTCTAACTAATTCAATTGAATACGGGAAAATTGGAGTTAAAATATTATTTTATCAAAATTATGTTTTTTTTTAATCAATCTTATTAAACTCTTTAAAATAGATTAAAGTATACTATTAATTAATATATTGTTTTTTATCATTTTTATAATGTTGTATTTCTTAAATAAAAATTTATTTTTATTTCATATAATAGAATTAGTAAATAAAAAGTGTTTTAATAAATAAAATTTTTGATATTATAATGTAATTTTTTTGATTGTTTTTTTTTTAATAAAAAATTAAAGATAATATTCTATTTATGAAAAAACCATTCACATTTTTTTATTGGAGTTGGGAATACTACTAATAACTAAGAGTGATATACTAAATATATAAAATTCAAATAAATTTTGGGTGAAGACGTTATATATTTATATAACAATTTTTTTTGTTTTCATGGAATAAGGAAATAAAATATCTTTATAAAAAAAATTATTATTAAAAATAATTTTTTTTAGATTTTTAAAAATAAATATTTAAAAAAAAGTTAAGGTGATTTTTTGATTAAAATTAAAAAGTATTCTGATTATAATGGTCCGGGTGAATATATTGGAAGATACAATTATTATAATAAACTTAAAGCCTCACCATTAAAAAACCCATATACTGGACCTGTAAACCATAAATCAAATTTGAGATTAGTTGTGAAATTTAAAAAATATCTTGAATCACTACCAGAGGACAGCATCCAATGGAAGGAAATTAGAAGACTACAACAGATTTATAAAGTTAAAAGAGAGTTAGTACTTATATGCTGGTGTGATCCACTTCCATGTCACGGTGAAATAATAAAATCAGCCATATTAGGCGAAATACATCCCTCAGAATAACATTAAATTACTTTAATAATCTAAACTTATTTAAAAAAAATAAATATTAAATGTTAATTTTATTTTAAGAGTTGTATTTCAATAGCTGAAACATTGCTATTTGATCCTTCTCTATTTGTTACTTCTTCAGTGGAGATGTTTATGGTTCCAAGTTCTAAATCACTCATAAACTTGTTACGTACAATCTCTGCTACGTCAACTGCTCTGCTTATAGCTCTGCCTCTGGCTTTTAACATTACTTCTGATAATCCGCCATTCATCTGAGTTACGACAGCTAACACATAGTTCATTACTGGTTTATTTCCAATGTATACAATATTATCCTCTGACATTCATTTCACCTCCAAGTAAAAAAAATTAAATTCTAATAAAAACTTTAATATTATTTAATACCTTATCCTATTTAACTTAATCCTAATATTTTCAGGAATTTCGTAACAATTTATATCTAAAAAAATTAAAAATCAAACCTAAATTTTATTTTTTATCTGTTATTATATTATTGATTAATGCTTCAGTATCAATTCTTACTTTCTCGATTGATTCTTCATCCTTATTTTTTTGGTAATTAAACTGCACCTTTAGTAGTGGATTATATTCTAAATCTGTGTCGTAGAACGAATCCTTCTTTTTAGCTTTAAGTCCACTTATAATATATTTAAGAAGATTAATGTTTTCTGGTGTTTCATTTCTCTTAATTTCATCAAAGAAGTCTGACCTATACACTAAATAGTAATCATCACCTATCCTTTCTATCCTGTCATATTTAAGTTCAATTTTTTCCAATTCCAATATCCTCCTTTATTTAATAAGCTGAATTATTTTAATTTTAGATACTAAAATTAGTACACACAGTTTTTTTTGCTATAATTTATTCTATTTAATCTGTTATTTATTTTTTATATTAAAAAAAAGAGTTCAGTGTAAAAAAATTTTTTAAATGTTGTATTCTAAAAAAATGGATACTTTTAAGACCATTAAATTTTTAATCAAAAAATTTTTTTAAATAAAATTGAAAAAAGTAGTCTTTTCGTGAATATAGTAATTTTTTTAAGACTTAACCAAATATTTCACTTATTTTCTAGGTAATCTTCCCAATATTTTATATATAATAAGTAATGTACTAATAAATGTAAACAATTTAGTGGTGAAAAATAAATGGATGATGAATTAGACGATATAGACTCGCGAATTATTCATTCTTTGGTCAAAAACGCTAGGATCACTCTTTCTCAAATGTCTAAAGAGATTGATGTACCCGACGCAACCATATCAAATCGTCTCAAAAAACTTGATAAAAATGTGATCAAACAGTACACTCTAAAATTAGATCTTGATAAATTCGGTTTAAAAGTCACAGCGATTATAATTATTCAAACCGAGTCAGAAAAACATCGAAGTGTAGAATTAAAATTAGCTAAACTTGAAGAAGTCTCGGAAGTGTACAGTATATCCGGAGAATATGATATACTAATTAAAGTATGGGCTCAAAGCTTAGAAGAACTTAATAACATCGTTAACAATAAAATACGTTCTGTGGATGGAGTGGAAGATTTAACAGAGATGATTGTAATGGAACGCATTAAAGAGGGAGTGATGCCCCACAACCTATAAGTGATCAATAAAAACTCCATAAAAATAATTAATAGTGAGGTGAAAGCTTTGTATCTAAGTGAATTAATTAAAAAACCAGTAATAGATTCCACCGGAAAAAAAATAGGAAAACTTAAGGATGTTCTAGTATCTTCCGAAGCCGCATATCCTATCATAGAAGCTATAACTGTGAATACTTCAGATAAAAAAATAATTAGTATTCCATACACCCACATAAGTCAATTAGGGAGTGAAATTAATCTTAAAAGTACGTTAAAGGATATACCCGAATATAAGATTAAAAAATCAGATATAAGACTTTCAGAAGATGTTCTTGATCGACAAGTTGTTGATATTGAGGATAAGAAAATAAGAAGAGTAAATGATATTAAATTATCCCCAAGTCAAGGTTATTATCATGTTATAGGTGTAGATATTGGATTTTACGGTATTTTAAAAAGATTAGGCGTTGAAAGTATTGCTAAACCATTCGGTGTAAAATCTAATGAAAATATAATCGCCTGGGCTGATATTGACACATTGAATACGGATTATACTAAGTTGAAATTAAAAGTGCCTGAACAAAAAATAAAAAAACTCCACCCCGCAGACATAGCAGAAATAGTAGATCAACTAAGTATTAATGAATCCATAAATATTTTAAATTCCCTTGATGATGAAGCAGCGGCCGATACTTTAGAGGAGGTATCTCCTGAACGGCAGGTTTCTCTCTTAGAGGGTATGGACAGTCATCGTGCTGCTGAATTATTGGATGAAATGGATCCTGATGATGCAGCAGACGTACTTGGTGATTTATCCGAAGAAAAAGCTGAGGAACTCCTGGATTTAATGGAACCAGAAGAATCTAATGATTTAAGAAAATTATTAGAATATCCTGAAAACACTGCAGGCGGAATCATGACCACCGAATATGCCTATGTGGATCAAGATCTAACAGTTAGGGAAGTATTGAAATCTCTTCGCGAAATAGCTAAAGACGTAGAAACCATTTATTATGTTTATATAACCTCCAAAAATGGTAACTTGGTAGGCGTGACTTCTCTAAGAGATATTTTACTAGCAGATCCCGATAAAAAGATCACAGATTACATGCACACCCATATAATAAAAGCTGACATCAATGAGGATCAAGTAGAGGTTGCCCAGAAAATCGCTAAATACAATTTACTCGCTTTACCAGTTGTTGAGGATGAGCAGAAATTAAAAGGTATTATCACTGTTGATGATGCTATGGATATTGTTTTACCTGTCGCTTGGAAGAAAAGAGTTCCAAGAATGTTTGGAAGATAAAAGAGGTTTTTGATATGGATCTTAGAGTTTTCCGCAGAGTCTTCCAAACCCCATTTATAATAAGTTTAGTAATATTTTTAGGTGTAATGGGACCGGGAATAATCACTGCTAATGTGGATAATGATGCTGGTGGTATCACCACTTATTCCTTGGCTGGTTCACAGTTTGGTTATAGTCTGATGTGGCTTTTTATTCCCATGTTCGTAGCATTAGCTGTTATTCAAGAGATGGGTGTTAGATTAGGTATTGTATCTGGAAAAGGACTTGCAGATCTTATCCGTGAAAGAGTAGGAATTAAAATCACCGTTATACTGATGTTCGCACTTCTTGCAACTAATTTCGGTAATGTACTTGCCGAATTTTCAGGCGTAGCTGTAAGTACGGGGATATTTAATATTCCTCGGATCATTGCTTTACCTCTTGCTGCGCTTTTTGTCTGGCTTCTTATAGTTAAAGGTAATTATAAAAGTGTAGAAAAAGTATTTTTATTAGCATCAGCCCTTTATATTTCATATATTGCAGCCGGATTACTTGCACAACCAAACTGGGCACTTGCAGCAAAAAATGTTGTATTACCTCAGCTAAGTTTAAGTACCGCTTATATTACTATGGTTATAGGGGTGATTGGAACGACAATAGCTCCATGGCAAATGTTTTACATTCAGGCGTCTATTGTCGAGAAAGGAGTAAGTTTAAAGAATTTGAAATATTCTAAAATAGATGCCGTATTTGGAGCTTTTGCTGTGAATTTTATCGCTTTTTTTATAGTGATCGCCTGCGCAGCCACCATATTTACTCATGGTATCCCTGTTAATAATGTTGCAGATATTTCAAAAGCACTTGCCCCCATCGCTGGGAATTATGCTAGCATATTGTTTGCATTTGGATTTTTAAACGCATCTTTATTTGCAGCAAGCATCTTACCATTAGCTACTTCATATTTTGTCTGTGAAATGTTAGGTTTTGAGGCAGGAGTTAACAAAGGATTTAGAGAAGCACCGATATTCCATGGACTATATCTCGGGCTTATAGTAATGGCAGTTATAATCATCTTGATTCCAAATGCACCTTTACTTTCAATACTGTTCTTTTCCCAGGTTGCAAATGGCCTATTACTCCCATTTATATTAATATTTATGCTTCTACTCATTAATGATAAGAAAATAATGGGAGAACATGTAAACTCAAGGTTTTTCAACATAATAGCAGGAACAACAATTGCAATTTTAATAGGTTTGAGTATTGCCCTGGTACTAACATCATTCCTCCCTACATAAAAATAATGATAGATGAATGAAGAGAATTTAAAGGTTTAATATTTAAATGTATTATACTAACTTTAAAAAATACTATTTCAAAGAATTAAATAACTAATAATTAATTGGATTTCGTAGGAAAAATAGATAAATGAAGAACCTGAAAGATTTAATCTTGCCCAAAAATGTTCGGGAAGAAAAGAAAACATGGATAGGGAAGAAATAGGGAATAGATCAAATAAATTTGCTATATTAGTTAATGTTATTCTTACAATTTTAAATTTTGTAGTGGGAATAATAAGTGGGTCAACTGCTTTGGTAGCTCAAGCTGCGGATAATGCAGGTGATCTCTTATCTAATTTAATTGGTCTATGGGCTTTTCGTGTTGGTTTGAGACCGGCAGATGCAGAGCATCCTTATGGGCATGGACGTATTGAGCCTCTTGTTGGCTTGTTTATTGCCTTAATTCTTTTCTTTATTGCTTATCAAATATTTCTGGAGGCTTATACTAAATTTTTAATGGTTGGTTCATTAGCAGCTCCCAGCTGGATTGCTGCAGGAATGGCGATTATTGCCTTTTTTTTGAATTATTTTACAATGAAATACCTTTTTAAAACAGGAAGAGAAATTAATAGTCAAATATTAATGGCTACTGGTAATCAGAAGAAGATGGATGTATTTACATCTGTTGCAATTTTTTTTGGTATTGTAGGTTCTCAATTAGGTTATCCTATTCTGGATCCAATTTTAGCAGTAGTAATAGGAGTTCTAGTTATAAAAACTGCCTTCGATGTTGCTCGGGAGAATATAAATAATTTAATGGGTAAAGTGCCGTCTAAAAAACTTATAAATGATATAAAATCGGTGGCCGTTTCTGTTGAAGGTGTGTATGATGCTCATGATATTAAGGTTAACAACATGGGACCTTATGCATCAGTTGAGATTCATGTTGAAGTGAAAGGTGATTTACCACTTAGAGAAGCTCATAAAATAGCGCATAAAGTTGAAAGAACTATCATCACAAAAATTGATATTATAAGTATAGCAATAGTACATTTAGATCCCATGGATGATGATGAAAACTGTTCTGATTGAAAAAAGGATAAAATAATCTACTATTTAATAACTCATTATTCCCTATAACTAAATTATCGCTTTAGGATTCAAAATGGTTTTATGGTAAAATTTTTATGAAATGTGATTCATTGGTATCTGCATCGAATTCAATGCTTCTATAATCATCAATATTATCACCAAATATTTTCCAGAGAATTTCATCATCTGCATAAATCAGGATAACTTCATTTTCTATAATTATCTCTTTAATTCCTTTATATTCATTTTTGAGTTTATTATATACTTCATTTAAATTTTTTTCATTGTTTTCCATAAGAAAATCATCTCTTAATCATTAAATTGAACAATTCAATTTATATAATTGAATTATTATAAAAAAAATATGTGGGTTTATCTAGTTTGATAAAGTCATTCTTCCAGGATAATGAAAGCTTTCAAATTTCACACGATTTGGATACATAACTTTTCACCCCATCCTGGGAGATTATTTTTAATTAAATATAATTCTTTATTATTTACTTTATTAGATTCTATTTTTTTTTATAAGATGCGTTTTGTTAATAGATTGATTTGTGATTCCATAATAATTCTTATTTAATCTAAGCATACACCTTTTTCACCTGTGATGCATACATGAACATTCACAATAGTTACAATCTCTACCTGTTCAATGATTTTCTTTTCTACTTGAATGGATATTTTATGTGCTTCAACGACGGTTAAATTAGGTTCAACTTCAATATGAATATCAACTGTTGCGTAAGGTCCTAAATAATTTATTTTAATGGAATGAGCTCCGGAAACTCCTTCAACTGATAAAGCTGCTACTTCAATATTTTGTAAAAGATGATCTGAAGGTACTTTTCCTATAATATTATTTATGTTATCTCGAGCTACTTCAAAAGCTGTCCTTAATACTAATACAACAATGATTAATGCTACCAAAGGATCTAAGAAAGGTACACCGAGATGTGATCCGATTACACCAATGAATATGGCAACACATGTGAATATATCAACTCTTTGATGTTTTGCATCCGAAGTTATGGCTGGACTGTTAATTTCATGGCCAACTCTAGTCATATAAGTGGTCATAGTATAATTGACAATGATACCTACTAAAGCCATTAATGCTGCAGTGAAATTTGGCGGAGTCAATGCTGTCCCTAATAAAAGCTTACTATATACATCCAATAATAATTCATAAGCAATGAACACCAGAAAAATTACGCTTATTAATCCTGTTAGAGATTCTGCTCTCCCATATCCATACGGATGCTCAGTATCAGGGGGTCTAAGTCCTATTTTAAATCCTATGAATGCTATTGATGAGTCTAAAATATCAGCGAAAGTGTGGGCAGATTCCGCTATAAGAGCTGTACTTCCGGAAAATGTACCTATAATGAAATTAAAAATAGCAAGAATTGCATTTCCAGAAATACCAACAATTATAGCATTTCTACCTAGTTTTTCCCTTTCTCTTGAATCCAAAAATAATACCTCAATTATGAATTTGTATGTTATAAATTCTATATCTAGTTTATTGTACTTAATTACTCTGGATAATTAAATTTGCCCTTAATTATCAACTGTACAAAAGCCAAATATCGCTGAATAGTATCATTATTTTCAAAAAATGGAAAAATTATGCAAAAAAACTCTAAATATAGTTTATAGATAAAGTTTTAATTTTAAAAAAAAATAGTGCTTTAAAATAGTAATCTTTGATTTCTAGAATAAATGAAATGTAATTTGATTATTCTGTATAAACAGTTTTTTTTGTAAATAGATATTCTGAATTCTGAGGCATAATTTATGGCAGGATCGGTTAATAAAACGAGTTTAAACTGTTGACACGTTACATTAATTGGGGGTGCCTCTAGCCGCATTAGTGGTATGGTTACTCGTGATTAAAAGTAGTTATCGGAGGGTTGAAAAGGTTTTCTTAACATTAGTTATATCTTAGCAGCATTATTATCACATCCCAATTGGAATGCTGCCTTAAGTAATTCATTCTACCTCTAAGTTTTAGATGGAATTCTACATATCTAGTTTTTATTGTAGGGTTGGTGGGTACAACTATAGCTCCTTGGCAGCTTTTTTACATTCAAAGCATATCAGCAGAGAAACATATATCCATTAAGAACTTGGTTTATGGTAAATTCGATGCTATTTTCGGTGCTTTTCTCACGAATTTTGTAGCATGGTTCATTATAGTGGCATGTGCCGCAACCATATTCACCGCCAGAATAACCGTCACTGATGTACCCACTATAATTAAAGCTTTAATCTCATTAGCCAGTAAGTATGCAGGTTTATTATTTGCTTTCGGCTTCCTAAACGCTAGTCTCTTCGCATTGTGTATTCTACCTTTATCTACAGTTTTCCCCATTTGTGAGAGTTTAGGATTTGAGGCTGGTATTCACTTCAAACTTCAAAGAGGCACCAATGTTCCATAGTTTGTTTTTGATTATTTTAATTGTAGGTGCTTTAGTCATCATCTTAATTCCAATGAATCTTTTATTAGGTATTTTGTTTTATAGTCAGGTTATACTTGGAGTTACATTACCAGTTTTCGTTTATTACGTGTTAAGGATTACTAATAATCCGAAAATTATGGGCGAATATGTGAATAGTTGATTATTCAATTGGATTGCTGGACTAACCATTGTATCAGTGGCGGCTATTAGCATACTTGCAGCGTTGACTAGTTTTCCTAATCTAATTTAACTATTCTTTATTAATATGTAATTATAGATTAGTAATAGTTCAATATGTCCTATTATATTTAAATAAAAAAATGGAAATAATTTGTTGATTGTAGAAAAATAAAAAAGAGATATCCGAATATCGTTTTATGATAAATCTTAAACTAGTTGGTTAATAATATGACTTATGATAATGGTAAAGTAAATATAGATGAAGATAAAAGAAAAAAAATTAATAAAATGATTAAAAAGGAAGCTGAAAAAGATTTAAAACCTAAAATGGGTGAAATCAGAGAATTTGAAATAAAATCTAAGAAAAAGAAGAAAAATTAAAATATAAAGTATGAAAAGAATTATATATTTTTTTTTATTTATGGGCAAAGTAGAATTTTCTTTTAGGTTGTATTTCATCTAACCTAGCGAATCCAACCCGTTCTAGTTGCACCACATCGTTGGGTTTAAGTTCTTCAATTGAAGATTCAGCTAATCCTTTAAGAATTGAATTATCAGGCATTACTAATTCCACATCTATTGATGATGTGGCTGGCACCCATTGCACAATTTGAGCATTAAATTTTCGAGCATCTTCTAATGAGGAACTGTGAAAAGTAATTCCTCCATCTTTAAATATAATGTTAACAGAATCCATTAGTCTTAAAACTTTGTTTTCATTATTATTCAAATCAATTTGATCTAAATAAACTATTCCGTCAAATGGTAACATTCTATATCCTCGATCTGGGAAATCAGGATGTTTAAGTCTTTTAATTACTCCTTTAAATGATCCAGGTAAGTATTTTATAACCACTTTCCGTGGATGGAACACTGCAAAGTAACGGTTAGCCTCTTCTTCAAGTACATTACGATTTAAACCATAAATCTTCTTCCAAGTAATAGTTGTATCTGCTATTTTAACTCCTATTTCTAACATTAACTCCTCTAAGGCTTCCTTTCTTATTCCACGTTTGGAAACTGCTCTTAATGTACCTAAATGTGGGTCATCCCAACCAGTGTAAACACCATCATTTATACCTTTACGAGCTTGGGATGTGCTTAATGCAACATCCTCCATTTTAAGCCGACCATAATGAATAAATTCAGGGACAGTCCATCCAAAGTGATGGTAAAGATATTTCTGTTTTTCACTATTTGCAAGATGATCCTTTCCTCGTAATACATGAGTGATCCCCTGTAAATGATCATCCACTGTAACTGCGAAATTCATCATAGGGTAAACATTATATTGAGTGCCAATACGCGGATGTTCAAAATCCACTATTCGCATAGCCACCCAATCTCTTATAGCAGGATTTTTATGATTTATATCAGTCTTAACACGTAGAACTGCTTCACCTTCACTCATAAATGGCATTTCTTTCCAGAGTTTTAGGTTATCATTAATTGATAAATCTCGGCAAGTGCATGCTTGAGACTGATCCTTCAATCTTTTGAATTCATCACCAGGGCAGGTACACATATAAGCTTGACCGAGTTCAATAAGTTTTTCAGCGTATTGATGATAAAGATTGATGCGGTTGCTTTGAATTATCTTCTCATCCCATTTCACCCCAAGCCAAGTTAAATCTTCCTCTATCATTTGATATGCTTTAGGATCTACTCTACGTGGATCTGTATCCTCTAATCTGAGGATTAATTTTCCACCGTAACGTTTAAAATACTCATGATTTAAAAAAGCAGCACGTGCATGACCAATGTGTAGAGGTCCACTAGGGTTAGGTGCAAATCTTAAGACAACTTCACCTTCAACATGTGGAAGATCAACTAATCCTTTCTCTTCAGTTTTTCTTTCTTTAACTATTTCATGAATCCCCTTATTTTTCATTTCAATATTTTGATCTTTTAAAGTCAGTGCATTAACTTCTTCTATGATTTCCGTAGTGAGTTTAATAACTTTTTGAGCTTCACTTCTAAATTCAGGGTGAGACGCCATAATTACACCCACCACGGCACCACGCTGGGCATGTCCCTTATGCTTTACAGCATTTAAAAGTGCATATTTATATATGAGTTTTTTAAGTTGATCTTCCATAATAAATCACTTAACAAATAAATTACTCAAATAAACTTTAATTCTAAATATAAAGCTTTATTACCATCTTTTTTTTTAAATATGTAAAAATTATTAAAAAATTTGTTTAATGACTACGCTGCAGTACGAAATCTGCAAGTAAAATCAAAGCTTCCTTGGAAGGCGAATCTTCCACTATAACTAAGAGTTCTTTAGCTTTCTGCACGTTTTCCAGAGCGATGTTATGAGTGTAATTAATGGAACCATATTTTTCGAAGATTTTAATAGCGTTCTCCACATTTTTTTCATTATTTTCCTTTAGTATGGATATTAAAGCTTCTTTATCTTCTACTGAAGCTTTGGATAAAGCATGAACTACCATCAAAGTCATTTTACCCTTCACTATATCACTACCCACTGGTTTACCTATGTCAGTCTCTTCACTAACCACATCTAAATAATCATCTTGTATCTGGAAAGCCATCCCTATGAGTCTTCCGTATTCTGCAAGTGCTTTAACTTGTTCCTTTGAACCTCCACCCAGTATCGCACCTGCTTTGGTAGCGGCAGCTATTAAAGCAGCGGTTTTCTTGTAGATCATATTCATATATTCTTCTTCCTGAACATCAAAGTTACCTTCAAATGACATGTCAAAAGCCTGGCCTTCACAAATTTTTATACAAGCATCCACAACAGTTCTCAAAGCTTCGACAACTCTTTTTGATGGTATATCTTCATTATGGGTTTGCGTAACCAACTCAAAAGCTAGAGAGAAGATTATATCACCTGCTAAAATGGCCATGGGCTCTCCCCATATGGTATGAACTGATGGCATTCCCCTTCTCATTTCATCTTGATCCATGATATCATCATGAATCAATGAGAAAGTATGAATTAATTCAACAGCAGCAGCAGTTTTTAAAGCTCCTTCTAAACTACCACCCACTGCTTCACTACTTAAAAGTACTAATGATGGTCTGATCTTTTTTCCACCAGCTTTTATGAGATGTTTTGACGCATCATGAAGTTCTTCTGGATCAACCGTGTCAAGAGCCTTCCCTATTTCAAGGTCAACTTCAGTTGAATATTTCTTGAGTAATTCTAAAACGTTCATATTACTAGATCCCTCCATTGAAAACTTGTGCCTGTCCATTACGCAGTATATGGATATTATTACCCATCTTGAATCCTTCCTCCTCAGCCATTTCAGTATAAGCTGCTAACATTTCCAAATCTCCATGAGACGGAATAATATGCATGGGATCAAGCATTCTAATATAGTCCCTGTGATCCTCTCGTCCAGCATGACCAGAAACATGCAAATTAGGAAATATTCTGGCGCCACTTGTTTTAAGTCTTCTTTCCATAATATTACGATTCGCAACATTCATTGGAGCTGGTATTATAGGTGCTGATATAACGACATTATCTCCTCTTCTCACTTTAAAATTAGTTTTTCCATTAGCAATACGTGGAAGCAATGCATCAGGTTCACCCTGATGTCCGGTTGTAACTAATAAGTAATCCTCTCGTTTCTCCTCAGCCCTGGCCAATGCACGATTAACCGCCTTAGGACTCCCATAAAGACTTGCGGTAGGTGGTAAATTTAAAAGACCCATAGATTCAGCTATACTACCGAACCTCTCCATCGATCTTCCTAATAATAATATTTGTCTATCACTACGCTTGGCTATATTACAGATAGCTTGGATACGTTCTATATGGGATGAAAATGTGGTGATAAGCATGCCTTCCTTCTCCGTCAGAGCTTGTTCCATAACATCCTGTAAAGCGATACGAGCCACTTTCTCGGAATAAGTTTTAACTTGCTTCTCCTCAGTCATTCTAGTGGTTTCCACAATAAGAGCTAAGACTCCTTTCCTTCCAAGTTCCCTTAAACGATGATAATCCGGAGGTTCAGAAATCATCTGATGATTATCAAACTTGAAATCATTCGCGTATACTATAATACCTTCAGAAGTGTGTATTGCTGCATTCACAGTATGAGGTATACTATGAGTCGTTCTAACAAATTCTAAGGTCATATCTGGAGATATTTGAATTTTTTCCCCGGGATTTAAAACCTGCAGTGGATTAGTGACTTTAAACTTCCGCTCTGACTTTATAGTGCGCTCAATTAAACCCATAGTATATGGTGTCCCAATTATAGGTGCCTCATAACGATGGGCTAATTTACCAACCGCCCCAATATGATCCAGATGTCCATGTGTAAATACTATGGCTCTAACTTTACCATCCACATCCTTCATCAAGGTATCATCAGGTATTATACCCCTCTCAATCAAATCTAAACTATGCATCCGCGCCATATCAGTATCTTCATGGATATGAACCCTATCTAAGTGAATTCCCATATCAAATATCACTACATCTTCCCCAACCTTAACTGCGGACATGTTTTTACCTACTTCTTCATATCCGCCAACGGCTATTACTTCAACACTCATAGCTGTGATCTCCTAGAATATTCTTCAGTATTAATCCCCCTTGACTTAAGCCATTCCCTAGTTTTTCCCATTATTAATAAATCTGATTTTCTGAGTTCAGATATATCTGATGCTCCCACTAAGTACATGGCTACTTTAAGTTCCTCTATGAATTTCATGATCTTAATTTTAACTGCTTCATATCCCATATAAGCTTCTTTAAGAACTGGCAAAGCTAATCCCACTGCTTCAGCACCTAAAGCTAATGCTTTTGCAGCATCCAATCCATTTCTAATTCCACCAGATGATATGATGGGTACATTTACTGATTGAAGCACTTCCACAGTACTTACAGCTGTGGGTATTCCCCAATCACGGAATAGATTCCCCATATAAGGGTCTTTCGAACGATATGTTTCAACAGCAGCCCAACTGGTCCCACCAGCACCAGCCACATCTATAGCAGCTGCACCAGCTTTTGTTAATGCAATAGCATCCTCCCTCTTAATACCAGCCCCAGTTTCTTTAACTATTATAGGTATATCCAGTTTTTTGGAAGCTTCACCTACATATTGAAGATAGTTTGAAGCATTTACATCTCCTTCTGGTTGTATAGCTTCTTGTAAAGGATTAAGATGAACAGCCAAAGCATCTAAATTCATCATAGCAGCTGCTTCCTCAGCATATTCAATCTGAGGGGCGCCAATATTACCTATTAAGAAAATAGATGGAGCTTCATCCCTCATCACAGTATAAGTTGATCTTAACTTCGGATTTTCAATAGCAGCTCGCTGACTTCCCATACCCAATCCTATATTAAGCTGTTCCGCAGCCCGAGCTAACTCACGGTTAATAGACAAGCTGGCCGGATGACCTCCAGTCATCCCCGTGATAATTATAGGCGCTTCCAATGTTTTACCGAGAAACTCAGTGGTTATATTAATTTCTTCTTTGTTAATTTGAGGAAGAGCTTTATGAATTAATTCTATTTCTTCAAATCCTGTTTTTTTATGCTTATGTTCTACATCACAGTGTTTACATAGCCACAGGTGCTCTAATTTTCTATCTGAAATCATTTTTTATTACCTTCTAAAAATTATTTTTTTTAATCAAAGTTCCAATTACTTTCTCACCATTTAAGGCGTTTTTTATAATATTAAACTTATTCGCATTAATAATCTCAGATTCAACCCCTATATTTGCAAGTTCCAGGAGTTCAGTGAGTTTCCCCCTCATTTCCCCAGTCACGTCTATTGTTTGAGTATTTTTTATTAATTCTATCTGTTCACTAGAGGTTACCACTTCTAATAACTCTGCATCTGGATTTATTTTCGGATCCTTATTATATATTCCATCCACATCAGAACCCATTATAACTCTTTCTGGCCTTAAATTCTCTGCTAAATATTTAACGATTTGATCTCCAGATAATACTGCCATTTTAATAGATTCATCAAGATCAAGTACTACATCCCCATAGATCACAGGTACAAAACCTAACTCTAGATATTTACTAATTAAATCCAAACTAGCAGAATATACTCTTTTATTTTTAGTTAAGATGAACGATGAAGGCTGTAACGATACTGATAAAACGCCATGTATCCTTAAATATTCACAAACCAAACCATTTAATTCCTTAACCCCATGCTGAGTAATAGAAAATCCCAACATCTTATTCCATAAATCTAGGTCATCTCTAATTTCATCACCAATATCATACTTTCTAGCGAAAGGATGTCCAAAAGATCCAGCACCATGCACTATTACAAGTTTTCCATAGGAGGATTCTGATATTTCCTGAGCGATTCTAGCTAAATTCTTATTATCCAAAGTAGGAGTTGCAGCATCTTTTTTAGTTATAATACTACCGCCAAGTTTTAAGATTATCAAAAATTTATATCCTCCTTTTCAAGTTCTTCCCACTTCCATTTGAACACCTAAACTTGATAATTTAATGATAAAAGCATTTTCCACCCGCTGAAGCTCTCTAAGAACTTCCTTTATTTTATTAGGTGAATAAGCTATGATGCTACCCCCACCTCCAGCACCAGTGATCTTAGAACCAATTGCTCCTGATTTTCTAGCTAAATAAACCATACGAGATAATTCTGGAGTGTTCACTCCCAATGCATCTAAAAGACCATGATTAATATTCATAAGTTCACCTAGAATCTCAGCATTTTCACAAATAATAGCTTCTCTGGCAGTTTCAGTTACTTGTTCAATTGAATCGAGTATAGGATTAATTATAGATGGATAACTCTTTTTTTTAATTCGAACTGATTCAACTAATTTACCAGTATTACTTTCTCTTTCAGTATACCCTATAATCAAAGAGGGATTCCAATTTAAAGGTAGATGAGTTATTTCCTCAGAATTCCGGGATAGGTAGATAACACCGCCATATGTACTTAATGTGGTGTCAATGGGGCTTGCTGCGCCCTGAACATTTAACTCTACCTGATGAGCATAGTTTGCAATTTCATCTTTTTTTAATTCCAATTTATTATAAAATGATAGTGCAGTGATGGTAGCGACAGTAATCGCTGCAGATGACCCTAAACCAGACCCGATGGGTATCTCTAAATCCACAATTATATCAAGTCCATTCTGCTTCTTTAATTCACTTAGTTGATTTACTTTCTCTAATGATTTGGAAATGTAATCCAAAATTCCTTTATTGTTATCTTTCTCTTGTACTACATCATTTTCAAGTTCTAGGTATTCTGAAATACCCAGCCCATGCACCTCGACATGTGTCTTTGAATCCATTCTTTGACGAATTTTCACTCGAGCTTTTTTATCAATAGCAACTGCTATAGCAGGTTTACCGTAAATTACAGCATGTTCTCCAAAAAGAATGGCCTTACCCGGTGCAGATGCTATAACATGCATTTGGAATTTACCTCCAGATGCTTTAAATGAAATCTGGATTCAATTATAAAAATTTTTAATATTTATAAGAAATTTTTTTGAAACAAATAAGATTGTTAATATTTAAGTCCTATATTAAAATGTTTTGAAGTATTAATTGACTCCATAATTAAATCTTTAATTTTTATTTTTTTTTATAGAATCATAGCTGAAGCATATCCAACTACGGCGGTTTTATCACCAGTGATATCACCACTAGTTGCATACTTTAATATTTCAACTTTCTTAGCATCTAATAATTTTGAGGCTACTAAAGCAGCTGCGACTGGTCCATATCCACACATGGTAATGTTTAATTCATTTACACGTTTAATCATCAATTTTTCATCTAATTTTTTAATAGCGTCTAAAACCTGCCGGTCATTATTTACGGCTATTTCCTGAGGTTTGTAATGTGTGAAGTCAGTACTTGCAATTATCAATACATCTCTACCCAGTTTCCTGCTAGTTTCAGCTATAGATGCACCTACTTCCGTTGCAGTTTCCAGATCCTGCATCCACATGCATATAGGCACTATTTGAAAATCCTTATTCCATCTTTGAGCTAAGTATTGTAAGAATGGTAATTGGACTTCACAACTATGTTCCTGTAAATGTGCAGAAGGTTCTGAATCTATAATTGGTGCTTGATGAATTAATTCTTCTACAAATTCATTATCAATTTCCACTAAACCTAATGGAGTTTGCCATGAGCCTTCCACCATAGTAGAGACGCTAGAGCCAATACCAGTGTGATTGGGACAGAGTATTATAAAGGTTTCAGGCAAACCATCTTCTGCTATTTTAGCATAAGAATGAGCAGCTACAGGTCCTGAATAAAGGTATCCCGCATGTGGTGCTATAACACTTTTTAATTCTCTTTTATTTCCTAAATGATCTGGAATTCGTCCAGGTCCTAATTGATGTTGGAAACACCATTCTATTCTTCTATTTAAAGAATCAGCATCTCCTTCATAAAAAGTTCCTGCTACTGTAGGTTTTCTTATCATGAAAAATCACTTGTCCTCTTCAAAAAATTTTTTTTTCATTTAAAACCTATTTAAAAATCCTATTTATAAAATTATTAATCTATATTTTTAGCTCGAAATCTGTAGGTTCAATATCTAGATCCTGGTCTTCATTTAATATTCCTTTCGCCCTCAACATTTGGCGTGCCAAGAGCCAGTAAACTAGTGCAATGGCTTTTCTACCTTTGTTATTAACGGGTATTACTATGTCCACATTTCCTAGGAGATTTTCTGTATCACATAATGCTACCACTGGTACTCCTATCTGTCTTGCTTCTATTATAGCCTGAGAGTCTGATCGAGGATCGGTTACAAGTATTACTTTGGGTTCTATGAATTTAGCGTAAGAAGGATTAGTGAGTGTACCGGGGATAAATCTTCCAGGAATGGTGCGTGCGCCAGTAACCTCACCGAACTTCTTAACCGGTGCTTGACCATATTGTCGAGTGGAAACTACTAAAATATCATCCGGGTCGAATTTAGACAGGAATTTAGCTGCCGCGGTTATTCTGTCATTAGTTTTTCTAACATCTAATACATAAAGACCGTCTGATCTTACCCTATATATATATCGCTCCATATCCTTAGTTTTCTGTTGAGTGCCGATGTGTAAACCAGCTGCTAAATATTTATCTAATGGAATTAAAAGTTCTGACAAACTTATCACCTCATTTAAAACTTAAACATTTTTAAACTAGTTTTATTTAAACTTTAAAAATTCTTCTCCTAATTAAATTTCTAAGAATTTTATCTCCCCCTAATTCTATTAAAGTTATTAAAGGGATTAAAACATTCTAAAAACTTGAAATTATTTTTATAAGAGTAAGCATCACTAGTTTAATCTATTTTTTTTTATTTTTATAATCGAAATTTATGATTATCTAAAAAAAAATTTTTTATTATATTTTTTTTTTTATTTTAGATATTATTATTCTGATAAAATAATGGAAACATTTAAGGAAAATTTTAAACCTATTTAATCTTCCTCCACTTTTACTGCCCCATTAGGACATACGCCCATGCAAACCTCGCACAAAATGCATTCATCTACATCTCTTATAACAATATTCTCCCCGTCAATAATGAGAACTTCAATAGGACATACATCTACACATTCCGCACAATCTGCACCTTCACATTTTTCATAATCTAAAGTTATTTTAACCATTTTCATCTCCCTTTATAAATTTAATTTTCAACCAAAATGAAATTATAAAAAATATTTTAGACATTTCATTTGGATATATTTAGTAAATAAAAGTTTTAGCGGTATTTACCAATATTAGACATACTAACATTGTTGATTTCTTTCTCTATTCTAATGAGTTCATTGAGTTTAGCTATACGTTCACCGCCCACGGCACCTGTTTTAATGATCGGACAGGAAAATGCAACCGCCAGGTGAGCTATCGTCTCATCAGTAGTTTCACCAGAACGATGCGAAACAACAGGCACGTATTTATTATTTCGAGCCAATTCAATGGTATTATAAGTATCAGTTAGTGTACCAATTTGATTAGGTTTTATAATAATTGAGTTAGCGGCATGATTATCAATGCCCTCTTGTAATAACTCCGAATTAGTTACAAAAATGTCATCTCCACAGATGATACATTTTTTACCCACTTTACTGGTAAGTTCCGTGAATCCTTTAAAATCATCTTCACGAATAGGATCCTCTACAAAAAAAAATCCATAGTTATCTATGATCTCCTCTACAAAATCAACCTGTTCGCCCGTGGACCTTTCTACACCTTCTCTTTGATAAACGTACATTTCTTTGGATGGATCCCACATTTCACTAGCAGCAAAATCCATAGATGGTTTCACTTCCACCCCTGTTTCATCAGTTACAAACTGACAGGCTTTAACTTGAATTTCTAAAGCTTCTTCATTGGTAAGATTGGGAGCCCATCCCCCTTCATCACCTTTACCACCAGTAAAAGATTGATCTTTGGCCTGGATTAATTCTCTGATTTTTTTATGCACGTTAACGTTAGTGAATACTGCTTCAGTTATATTTTCAGCACCTACAGGAATTACTAAGAATTCTTGAATGTCCGGAGCATTACGCCCAGCATGTGCTCCTCCATTAATCATGTTACCTAAGGGAAATGGTATTTCAGTTGGCATGTTCCCCCCTAAAAAGCGGTAGAGCGGCATGTTATAAGATGAAGCTGCAGCTTTTGCTGTTGCCATAGAAACTGCTACTGTAGTGTTACCGCCTATAGACGATAAATTTTCGGTTCCATCAATCTCCTTTAAGACCATGTCTATTTCATTTAAATCTTCGGCATCCATTCCAATGAGTTCTGATGAGATTATATCCTCAACCTCACCAATTATTTTGTTAACTCCACCAGCAGGGAATGCAACAACTTCATGAGCTCCAGTACTAGCCCCACTGGGAGCTGCAGCCCTTCCAAAACCATTCCATGTGATTACATCCACTTCCACGGTGGGGTTTCCTCTACTATCCAATATCTTTCTTACACGTACGTCTTCAATAATACTATCCACAAAAACACCTCTTTTAGGAAAAAAAATAGTGGTTTGATTTAGGGTTATTTGGATTTTAATAACTTAATAATTATTTTAATTACAATCTATATTTAAACTACTTTTATTAATCTAATACACCTACTTTTAATGGTATTACATTCTCCTTTAATTCTAAAGTAGCAATATCAACGGGATCAATAGAAGCTGAAATATCCACTAATGGAGTCGCACCTAATGAAAGTTGAAGAGCTCTGGCACCAATTAATCGTGCTTTTTCAAATCTAGTAAGTTTTATTGGGGTAACCTTTTTTTTAACAACCATAATAATCTTCTTCCATAAAATTAATTTCTTTTTTTTTATTCCTCTATTTTTTTTTGAATAAAATATATCCTATTAAAGTTTAAATTAAAAGATGGGGCCGCCGAGATTTGAACTCGGGTCTCCAGCGTTCCGGTGATTGAACCATCCCCGTTTCAGTCGAAGAAATATATTAAAAGAAAGTTATGGAGGGGGTTTATTGCTCCTTAACTAAGGAAATGGAATACTTACTTCAATGGCTGAGAGGATGGACCAAGCTACCCTACGGCCCCTACCACACTTCAACATGAGCTATGATCATTCTTCTACAGCAATATTTGTTAAGTCCAAGATCATCAAGAACATCTTTAGGATTTTCCCCATCCTCTGTTCTTTTCTTATATTCCTCATAATAACCGGATACAACTTTACCGCAGCTTAAACATCTTATTGGAATCATAATAAATCATCTTTAAAATTGGTAATTGTTTCACCTGTAACTTTTCTGTCTTCTTGCTCTAGCTCCTCTTCCACCATATTTTTTAGGTTCACTACGTCGAGGGTCACCTACTAACATAGTTCGATCATACTGAGCATATTTTTCTTTTAAATCCATATCACTAGTCCATTGGACTAATCCTTTAGCTATAACCATTCGCGCGGCTTCAGCTTGACCCATTACTCCTCCACCTACAACTCTAACGTCTATATCCACATTTTCAGTTAGTTTACCTGCTAATGCGAGTGGTTCATTTATTTTGAGTCTAGCTAATTCCGGTTGGTATAATACTACAGGTCGTTTATTTATTCTCACTCGACCTTTTCCTTCACGGAATCTACCCCTAGCTATTGATGTTTTCCTCTTTCCACTTGTATGAATTACCTTCTTCATTATTAAACACTACCATAAATTTTTTTATTTTAATTTTATAATTATCTAAGTTAAATATAATTAAAATTTTGATCCAAGTAATCTAGATATTTTTCCTAGTTCAACACTCTTTTTGATATGTCTAGGCATCGTTTCAGGTAGTTGTACGGTTTCTTGACCTTCAAATTCATTTGGAACTCCCACATAAACTTTAAGCGTCTTAAAAGCTTCTCTACCCTTAGATTGTTTGTAAGGAATCATACCACGCACTGTTCTCCGAAATATATCATCAGGTCTACGGGGATATTTAGGTCCCATCGTCCTAGGATTAGATATACTAGCCCTGTCAATTCTTTGTTTATATTTTATATATGCCCATTCTTTAGTACCAGATATAAGAATTTTCTCGGCATTTAAAACCGTTATGCTCTCGCCTTCCAAAAGTTTCTTGCTCACTTTACTAGCAAGTCTTCCTAATACGAGTCCTTCTCCATCTATAATCATTTTAAATACACCTTACCCTTATTAATATGAAAAACATTTTTTTATTCTATTATTCTTACACCACTGCCCTTGGGATTACTCTCCATAAGTTGAATTATAGTGAGGCATTCGCCACCAGCGGTTTCTATTTTCTCTTTCGCCAAACTAGAGAAACTCAAAGCCGCTACTTGAATCTTATGATCCAGTACACCGCTTCCTAAAATTTTTCCAGGCACCAAAACTAATTCATCAACGGATGTGTAACGGTTTAACTGAGATAAATTAACCTCAGCCTGCCTTCTAGTTGACCTTTCAAGTCTTCTGGATACATCCTTCCAGATGGGTGCTTCTTTCTGATATGAGTTTTCTTTAAGACTATTTATGAGTCCTGTGAGCTTGGGGTTGGTCTTTTGTATTATCATCTTTATAACATACTCCTTTTCATTTGAAGGTTAATATTTTATCAGATTTTTGAGCTAGAATATCACATGCAGTTGTTATTACCTCTTCTGGAGATAATGATCCATCGGTTTCAATTTTAAATATGAATTTATCCTCTCTACCTTCTACAGTTATTGCTGAAGGTTCACAATCCTTAGAACAAGTTTTACACATTGTACATTGTTCAGGATCCAATACAATTATCTTATTCTCCTTCTCATCAAACTGTAAAACTCCCCGAGGGCATTCATCAGCACATTTTGCACATACTTCACATTTTTCTGAATCAATAGTTATTACGGGGTAGTACATATAAGCAGAAGTAGTAGTAGGCTGCCATTTAGCATGTTCTAAACCAATTCCTAATTGCGCTATAGCCTCTAATTCCACTTCTTCTCCATCTCTTAACTTTAACAGTGGAATTCTGTCATGAACCGGAACTATTTTGGAGTCCTGTGAAGTAAGATCTCCAGAGTAAACTACTTTAGGACCCGTTTCCTTAAGTAAAAGTGAAACACTACAACTGGTGCAGTGATCTTCACAATCACACTCTTCTCTTAGTGTAATTGAATCCAGATCAGTTTTGAGTGGGATTAAACCTAATCTATGTGATAAAACTTCATCAAATATACGTGAATCATTTTTATATATTTCAACATTCTCGACTGCCATGGTGGGAATTTCAACCATACAGATTCTTCGCAATGCATTTATAAATGGTACATCTACACCCTCTATTATTAGTATGATATTTTGCTCATCTTTAGTTTTAATGTCTATATTCATTTAGACCCTTCTCCCCCTTTTACCTCCTGGTCTTCCGGTACCATCATGAGGTATTGGAGTTACATCTTCTATCTTACCAATTCGTATGCCTGCCCTAGCTAAAGCTCGGATAGTGGCCTGAGCCCCGGGTCCGGGTGTTCTGGGACCGTTTCCACCGGGTGCTCTTACTCGGATGTGCAATCCTATTATTCCCTTTTCTTTTACATCATCTGCTGCCCTAGAAGCAGCCTCCATAGCTGCGAAGGGTGATGATTCTTGTCTATCTGCTCTTACTACTTTACCACCAGACCATTGCGTAATGGTTTCAGCTCCAGTCAGATCAGTTACTGTGATTATAGTATTATTAAAAGAGGAGTATATGTTAGCTACACCCCATTTTTCATTTTCAGCCATTAAATTTCACCTAAATTATTTTGATAATATTATATATTGTTCTGATTTTTCTTATAAATTCTATTTACTATCTGCCTTAGAAACCTGATCTTTATGATACTTTTCCATTACGGAACCTTCATAAAATCCTATAAGATCCTCTTCGCCATGCTTAACTAGATAACTAGGTGCATCTATTTTTTTACCATTAAGAGCTATGTGTCCATGTACCACCATAATTCTAGATTCTTTTGCAGTGTTAGCTAGTCCTTTCTGATGTACCATAGTTTGTAATCTTCTTCGGAGCACATCTTCTGTGGTGAGGTTTAATACATCCTCTAATTTAGCTTCTTGTCCCAAAAAACCTAATCTCATCAGATGGCTTAAAAGCTGATTCCTTTCAGCAGGATTATGTTCACTAGACATACCTAGAAGTTGCCTAGCATCCCTCCTATACCTTTTAACCATTGTTTCAGCTTTCCAGATTTCTTTCTTAGTTTTAAGTCCATATTTCACAGTTAATTTATTTTCTGCTTTTATCCTATCCGCATTCCAGGGGTGAGATGGTGTATCATATTTTTTCCTTGATTTTCTTGGATGTCCCATAATAAATTTCTCCTATAATAAGTTTATACTTGCCTTGCTCTTCTTTTCCTAACTCCAACTGATGTACCTTTTCTAAAGGTGGATTTTGTTCTTTGACCCCTTACGGGTAATCCTACTTCATGCCTTTTACCTTTATAACTTCTAACTTTTTTCATTCGATTCAGATCATCTCTAAGACGCATCATTAAGTCTGATTCTATAAGATGAACTGTTTCACCAGTTTCATAATCATTACGTCGGTTTAACATCCAATCCGGTAGATTGAATTTTTTAGGATCCCTCATTGCACCTTCAATTTCAGTTATTTTATCATCAGATAAAAATCCAATTTTTTGATTTAAATCTAAATTCATAGACGTGCATAAAGCCCCTGATAATGCAATTCCCACGCCTTTTACACCTGAAAGGGCATTTACGATTGATTTATTACCATCCAAATCTCTCCGTGCTATACGGACCATATGTTTAAATTCTTCATCCATACTAATTAACCTCCAAATTTCCACTGTTTACAAAGGATTTAATTAAATTCATTCTCTTAATATATGTTTATTATTAAATATATGTATTTTGAAACGCCGGGACTGGGATTTGAACCCAGGAGGAGCAAAGCTCCACAAGATTTCCAGTCTTGCGCCGTACCTGGCTAGGCTATCCCGGCATAAGTAGAATTAAATCTATTCATGAATTTTAAACATCATTCATAATAAGGTTAAGCTACATCCGGATTTAAGGTTCAAATAATTTTGGAAGTCATATTTAAAGAGCGAGTTTTTACTTCCACATCTTTGGATATGTTCCAGGTTCCATAAAAACCTTTTTTATATCCACCATTATACCTTTAGTTTTCTCGCATATTTCACTAGAATTATAGAGGCTTTCCCCAGCTGCTATCAACTCACCCTTCAAAGTCTGTAGGGCAACAATTGATCCCTTTTCAATATTTGATGTAAGAGATAAGATTCCTCCACTAGCCAGATCAGCACCGTGACATAAAGCATCAACTGCAGAGTCTCTAACCACTAACTTAGGCAGGTGACATGCTGCTTTCTCCATAGGGAGTATAGTACTTCTTAAAGCTGATTCGTCACCTTCCTCAGTTAACTGCCAATAATCATCAGTTAAATCCTGTAAGGTTTTAATGGTTTTATCCTCCCTGAATGTACCTACAATTGTTCTACGAAGCTCAGCCATATGTGCACCGGATCCTAATGCTTCACCGATATCATGACAGTATTTCCTTATATAAGTTCCTGCTTCACAGCCTATTTTGAAAAGAACATTCTGTCCCTCCATCTCAAGCAGATCAACATAGTATATCCTACGTACTCTTAATTCTCTTTTAACTGCTGATTTAACTGGTGGAATTTGAAATATTTTTCCTTGGAATTCTCGAAGTATACGAGCTATACTGCAGTCATCAACCTCTTCATGCAGTCTCATAAGACATACATATTCTTTAGGAGCCTGAAGCAGAAGTTCAATAACTCGAGTTGCATGATCAATACCTATTGGAAGCACACCAGTAACTCGAGGATCCAAAGTCCCCCCATGACCTGTTTTATCAACGTTAAGTATTTTTTTAACCCAGGAATCTACTTCATGAGAGGTTGGACCTGATGGTTTATCTAAATTGATAATACCTTTAGAAATATGTTCCTCTATAGATCTTTCATCAGGTGGACAACCATATTCGGGGTTTGTTTCACCATCAGCCTTGTGGAGGAGTTCTACCATCAATAAAACCTTACAATAAATACAATTTTAACTTTATAATTCATAAAAAATCATTTTTTTTTGTATTTCTGTTGTTTCTATGCTAAAATGGATTCTAAATCTTTTTTCACTATTTCAACATCATCAGATTTTATTCCAATTACTTGATCCACTGGTTCTAAATGTTTAATGTTGCATCTTCTGTTTTTTATGGTTTTACCTACCACTTCTACAAATTTATCATCTATAATCTCTACAATAACACATCTTTCGCCGGATTCTCTTCCTGCAATTTTAATACAAACTCTTCCAACTTCTATAGCTGGCATTTAAATCACCTCAATTGCTGTTAATATAATTTTAGTGACGCTTTCAGCATGGAAACTATTAGTTTTTATGATAAGATCATAAATCTCAAAATCATTAATATTAATTCCATGTAATTCCTGGTAACGTCTAGCCTCACTTTTTCCTCTCTCTAAAACTTCTTTCTCTACAATATTTAAAGGTTTATTTTCTCTTCTACTGATCCGTTCAGAACGAACACTTAATGGGGCTGTGAAAAAAACTTTAAGATCCGCTTCTACAAAATATGCGGAAAGCCTTCCTTCTACAATCAGATCTTCACTTTCACTAGCTATTTGAGCTTGTCTTTGATCTATTTCACGATCAATATCTAAGTTATCTTCAGCATATTTACTAAATTCTAATATAGTCATATTACATTCGGCTGCCATCTGACGAAATATATCCCCTGCTGAAAGATAAGGAATTCCCATCTTCTTAGACAGGATTTCTGATGCTGTAGTTGTACCACTTCCAGCTAATCCGCCGATGGTTATAATCATCAGGATCTGGCCTCTCTTTTAAATATTTTACGGGCGCATTCTGAACAGAGATATCCACCATATGGCCTATTAGGTCTTTTCTTTGATTTTGGAAGTTTTCTTATTTGATACGGTCTTGCCCGGGGAACTGCATGAAGTAATTTACCACAATCCGCGCATAAATGTTTGGATGGTTTCTTCTTCTTATAATGTAATACCGTAACTCCTCCGGGAGTTTTCTTAAAAGTTCTTTTATACGATCTAGATCTATATCTTAATGCTGGCATTATAATACACCTCTTAAACTTAATATTTTATTACATCGCTCCTTTAAGTCCCAAAAATTTTCTCCATATTAAAGACATGGCAAATGAACATAGGATATACCAACCTAACCATTCAATAGCCATAACATTATGGGGCACGAAAGCAGAAGGATGGTAAAACATGTGGAATATTGGCACGAGTAATACATAATAGGCTAATGCAGGTAGTAACACATAAAAATGTGTTACAGCTGGATTCTGCGCCATCCAATAAAATACGATTATGATAGGTACAAAAGTAACTATCATAGGTTTGAATGAATTGAACATCATCTCTTTCTGAATATCCATGAATTCAGATTGCTTTTTCTTAGCATCCGCCATAACTTTGGGGTCGCCTGATTTTTGGGCTTGCATCATTTCCTGTTGGAATACTTTCATTTCCTTTTGTAAAAACTGTAATCGATCCTGATCTACTAATAGCTTATTAGCCATAGTAATTATAAAAGCTACTATAGTGGCTATTATAAAAACTCCTATCATTAATGCAAATGCAGGATTATGTGGATCATTAACTAAGTGAAGTAAAGGAGTTAACACTGGATTCAGGAGTTGATTTAAAATTTGAATCGCCATTTTTTATTACCTCTTATCATAAAAATGTTATAGTTTTCAGTTTTTATAATTTTTTTAATTTAATAATTTTATTTAAGCGTTCTAATAATTTCCTCAACAGATTCATCCAATTGATTATCATGATTCATAATTATTTGAACGGTTGCACCAGTTAAAGCAGCGTAAGCCATTGAAACTGCCCTATTCATTTGCTGATGAAGATCGATGTCTTTAAGCTTCTCCACATCCCTAATTCTGGATGTGTCATTGATTCTTCGTAAAATAATCTCGTCACCATCTGCCTCAATCAAGACAAATTGATCTGGTTGTAATTCCTCAAGCACCCATTTAGGAAGTCCTGGTAAAAAACCATGAGGTGTTTTGATTGTGCAGTGAGTATCTACAATTATATTACTTTCCTTTGACCTTTCTTTTATATCTTTTGCAGCCTTTCGCTGAATTTCCTTCTGCACATCAGGAGATAATTTTCTTATAGAATCTCGATCATCCGCTAATCCCATTTCTTGAGCTATAAGTAGCATCACATCACCATAATTAACATGTGTATACTCCAAGTTTTCCAATGCATTCTCCAAAATTGTTGTACTGCCCGAACCCGGAATTCCAGCTACTACGACCACTTTCATCTATAAATCCTCTCTTGAATTTTAATATTATTCTATAATTTTTATTGTCATTCCAAAAATTTTCTAAGCATAGGATGCATATCCATCATTTGTTCTTGTGCTAATTCTTCGTATAATCTATATACTATACCTACAGTAAGCAGAACACCAGTACCTCCACCAAGAGCTCCTGTCAGATCTGCCCCGAAAGCTAGGAAACCTACAAAAGCACCACCCATTATGGTTATTGCTGGTATGTACTTTTGGAGAATTCTCTCGAAATGTCCTCTACTACTTCTGAAACCAGGAATCTGCATTCCCATTTGATATAACTGTTTTGAAACCTGTTTAGGGCCTATTCCACTCAATTCAACCCATAGCCAAGCGAATAGTATACAGGACGCTACAAATACTATTCCAAATACTATTACTTCCAAGGGATTGGTGAAGATAGTACTAACTGTAGGGTATGTGAGTAGTAATGCTAATCCGCTTATTGCTTTTCCATTAGTGACTGTACCTAAAATGGGGAATCCTAGTTTTTGGAACATTTGTGCGAAAAGCTGCACATTCAATAGAAGTGCACTGGTTAATATAACCGGCATATTACTAGCATATATGAATCTAAGAGGATATTTTCCACGTGCTCCTTTAACACCACCATAAGATACTGGTATCTCTACCCGCATACATTCGGCATAAACAACTATTGCGAATACTACTATAACCGCAAACACAGGTATAAGAAGGCTTAAATCAGGCGAACTTGTAGTTAATGTGTATATAAAGTGAGGTAGTGCTCCGGCAGGTACTCCCGGAGTTGTTGGTGATGAGAGAGGATTAAATGTCCCTACAATGATTGTTTGAGCCACTCCTGCTGCAATGAATAATCCAACACCACTTCCGAATCCCCATTTAGATACAACTTCATCCAGGAATATAATGAGTATTCCTCCAATGACGATTTGTAGTAGTAATATCCCTGTGAATGAGGGGTCTGAGGGAGGTAGTGCACCACTGAGAACTAATACTGCAGCTTCAAATATTGTAAATATGATTGCAAGGAGTTTCTGAGTTCCCTGGAATATAACTTTATCTCTTGGTTGGCTGAGATCTAAATCAATAATTTTTCCACCAACTAATAGCTGTAATATAATGGATGCTGAAACTATGGGTCCTATACCTAAAGTTATTATAGAACCAAAACTACCAGCCAATACAGCCCGAAGTCCTCCAAATGTGTCTACAGCAGTTGGGCTTAGACCATATAAAGTTACTACTCCAAGTATAAAATATAATACAAGGATTACTCCCGTCCATTTAAGCTTTTCCCTAAATGGAACCCTATATTCCGGTGATTTAACCTGAGGTATGAGAGAAAAAATAGGCTCCAGCTTTTCAATCAAATGGTTTCACTCCTTACTTTGAAAATATAAATTATAACAGTCTAATCTTAAATTAAATTATTTGATTCTTTACAAATTAAATATTTTAAATAATGACTGCTTCTCCACCAGCATTTTCAATCTTAGTTAATGCTGTTTGTGAAAATTTAGGTGATTTAATTATGAGTGGTTGGGTGATTCTACCATTTCCTAATACTTTATTATATCCCAACTCGGTTACATTTATCACTATAATTCCATTTTCTTGGGTTGCTAAATTCTTATCAATCAATACTGCTGCTTTTTCATCTATGAAATCAAGATTTACTGTTTTAAATCTTGTGATAGTTTTTTGAGGTCTTTTGAAACCGTATTTTCCATAATGTTTAGGATCATATTTAACTATCCAAGTCCACATGTGTTTGTGACCTCCGGACATTCCTCTTCCACCACGGTGACCTGCTCCTCTTCTCATCTTGGAGCAGCCTCCTCCCACGGTTCTTGAGCCTCTCATTTTACATATTTTTTTAGTTTTTCTTATCATTCGTGATCAAACCCTTTTAAACTTTAAGTTTAATTTCTGATGCCCTCTTTTTCATTATATAATTATTTTAATATAATTTTTATTTCTTTTCTTTTGGATCAGAAATTTTTAGATTATTTAAATCATTTTATTTATAAGTTCTTCTATATTTTCTCCACGGTATCCTAAACTTCCGCCTTCATTATAGGTTTTTTTAACGTTTTCATAACCTTTACGGGGAGGATGTAGTCTAAAAATAGGTTTTACACCAGATTCTTCTAATTTCGCACCTTCAAGCACTGCTTTGGAAAGTTCTTCAATAGAAGAGTAATTAGTATTCTCTTTTAAATATTCTTCTGTAACTTGGGCTCCGCCGGGAAGTTTTCCTCTTTTACTTATAACCTTAATTATGGTGTCCTCTCGGATTTCACCCCAAGTTATATAATCTTTTGCCTTCCGGAGCATTCCTTGATAATTAGGATTTTCATCAAGTATAACGGCATGATTTATTCTAGTAAGCCGTAACATCTTCATGGTATCCTCTATTTCTCTTTTTAAGCCGGTTCTGCCCCTTATTCTTATGGCTGCAATCATTTTTTTATCACCTTATAAATATGTTCAATTGGGTTCTATAAAATTCTGTGAAGTTTATTTTATGGATTAATAAGTACATTCCACTCCAAGATTTTCAAGGTCTGATTTATTTGCTTTAACTGTACTCAGATGCTTCAGGGCAGTGAAAACTGCTCCTGCAAAGTTTATTGTGGTTTGAGTTTGACCTCGAGTTTGAGACCATACATCATCTATACCAGCTAGTCTGAGTATGGTTTTACCCACGTTTCCTAAAACTAGTCCCACTCCACCAGGAGCTGGCATAAGAGTTACTCTTACACTTCCAACTTTTCCTTCTACTTTAAATGGTACAGTATGTTCCTTTCCACAAACACAACCCCAATCACCGCAGCCTCTTCTAACTTTTATTATATTAAATTTAGCATCATCAACGGCTTTACGTATGGCTGGACCTACTTCTTTGGCTTTACCTTGACCTAAACCAACATAACCATTTTTATTACCTACAGCCACTATAACACGGAAATTTACTTTTCGACCAGATTTATGCATTCTCTGGACAAGATTAACATCCATTACTTCTTCTTCTAGATCTGGTAGTAATGCATCTACAATCTCCAGTTCCATTATAGGAAGGCCTTTCTCAAAAATTTCATCTATATCTGTTATGTTACCTTCCTTTACAATACGTCCCAGATTTGTTTTAGGCTCCCATTCTTCGTTACTCATGATGCTACCTCGGTTTCAATCTTATTTTTAACCATTTCAAAGTGATTAGGTAGGTCTATAGGTGAAAGACCTTTCTCTAAATACTGTGAAAACTTTTGTTTAAGTTCAATATCGTTGAGGTTTTTAGTGTATTCAGCTAATTTAGTGCCGTTAATTCTTTCATCATCAGGTAAAATTTTATCATTATGCGGTATATTAAGTCCGGCGTCTACAGCTCCCTTAAGAACTGCAAATACTTTTGAACCCCTGATGGATGATTTTAAACCTATATCTAATGTTGCCTCGTTTATTCCCTCTATTAAAGATTTTTTTCCACATAAAAACCCGGTGAGATAAGCTGCAGAGGTGTTTTTTCCATTACCCTTCCATCCGAATTTTTCCAGTTCCTTAGAGTTAGCTGAAATTAGAGTTTCATCTCCTTTGGAATTGACTTTTATTATTTGGGATATTACATGTTGATTAGTAATCCTTACTACCATTCTGGAATTGTCTAAAGCTACAAGTTTTAATCTGGCGTTGTAGTTTGTTCTTCCTTCTTTTCTTCTTTTAAATGCTAATTTATATCTTGATCCATGTGCCATTTTATAAAATCCCCTTTTTTTATCTTAGAAGGTCATGATCCCTAGCGTAGGTTTTCATGTAAGATTTGCTTCGGAATGCACCACCCTTAGCCATTCTATAAAGTTTCCTGTAGGTGGTTCTATTAATATCCCGGTTTTCCCTCATACCTTTTAAATCTTTCCTTAAAGCCCTTATAGTAGTCATCCAAGCTTTTTTTTTAGGATTTCTAGCACCTTTAGCTCCTTTTATACTACCGCGACCTTTCCTTCTTCCTTTCCTTTTTTGTTCTGCAATTTTCTTTGATCTGTAACTGCTTATACCCTGCTGGGGTTTGGCTATAATAATCTTATTATCTATAAGTTGTTTTACCCCTTCTCTAGTTATAGCCCGTGATACTTCCTCTATGTTTTCAGGATCTATCCAAACCCGGTTTACTCCTACTTTGAGTATATCTGCAGCTAATCTTTTTTGAGTAGTAAGATTCATAAAGAAACCTCCCTCTCAATCAACCAAATATAAAACTTGGTTGATCAAAATATTTTTTTTATACATCCCTAAAATTTTGAAACCAATAGTTTCCTCGTTTAATTAATATTTCATGGTTCACAATATTTTTAGGATTAAAAATTATGATGCAAATCTTTACATCCATTCATATAAATTCTATTTAATTTTTTGGCTGCTCTCATCTCAGATTTTCGATGATGTGCATTTTTTAGACAATGTAATAAATTTGCCTGTTTATAGTCCTTTATTCAGAATTTTAATTTTTAGTTCCTGTGCTTTCTCAAGCATTATTATTTTTTTCCTTTTACCTATTTTGGAACTGATTCTTCCTGCCTGGGTTTCTGAATTTAAGCTTTCTAGTTCCCTCATGTTAGAAATCAGAATATCCTGATATCCTGAAGGATGTAGTCCTCTAGTTTTTTTGGGAGATCCGTAACCAATAGTAGGCATCGCTGGTTTCCGCGCCTCATATCTTCTTCTTTTACTGGTTTTTCCCCGGGCTTTTCTCCATTTATCCCCAAGTTTTTTGTATCTGTGCCATTCCTGTCGTTTAAAATGTGGTTTTTTCATTTTTGGATCACCTTAAAGTTTTTCTACAAGGTATATTCCATCCTGGAATACCCTAGGATCCCTACCTTTTATTTTAGTGGCCTGTTCAATGTTAGCCATTGTTTGTCCCACATCTTCTTTGTTAACACCATTTACCATAACTTCATCACCCTTAATCTGGACTTTTGTATTTCCTAAAATTTTAGCTGTCCGTGGATGTCTTTCACCAAGGAAATTTTCGATGATAACTTTACCTTCAGTGACTTTTACAGTCATTGGAAAGTGAGCGTAAACAATCTTCATTTTGTAAGTAAATCCATCAGTTAAACCTATAATCATATTAGTTATGTGGGATTTTATAGTTCCCAGCATGGCTTTATCTCTTTTTTTAGGGAATTGAGCTTCTAAAATTATATTTCCATCGTCTTTCAAAATTTTAATTGCTCTTTGCTTAAAATTCCTTTTAAGCTCACCCTTCGATCCAGTAACAGTCACCTCATCAGTGATGTTTACTTCTATACCCCCGGGTATAGGGATTTCTTCCCTAAGAATCACTACTGCTTGAGCCATTTTTTATCACCTTAATAAATATATACCAGAAGCCTACCACCAATGCCTTTATCTTTTGCTTCTTTGTGAGTCATGATTCCCTGAGGAGTTGTCATGATTATCACACCAAAGTTTTTGGCTGGTAGATATCTTTTTTCAAATTTTTCAAATTCATCATTTTTAATGGCGTGTCTAGGCTTTATAACACCACATTTGTTTATATTACCTTCTAATTCAACTATGAATTGTCCTGCCTTACCATCATCCACGAACTCGAATTCACCAATATATCCTTCTTTTTGCATGGTTCTTAGAACATGACCAATCATTTTTGATGCTGGAGAGATAGTGCATCTCTTGTTTCCCTGCATTTCGTTGTTACGCATGTTTGTAAGAGCATTTGACAGAGGATCCATAAGAGTCATAAATTAGCACCTCTAATTATATTTTTTAAATCCAATTTTTGATGCGAGTTCTCTGAAGCATTGTCTGCATAACATAAGCCCGTATCTTCTTACTAGGGCTGAATGATCCCCACATCTTCTACATTCTCTTGATGCTTTTCCATATTTTCTTGGCAAATTATCACCTATTCTATCTCAATTTGAAATTTGTCCTGCATAAACTGTATGGTCTCCTCAGTGGCGACCTGATGTTTTGTGGGAACTTTTTTACGTTGAATTTTCCTTCTTTTTATTCTATAACCTGGTTTTTCAAAGGTCACTGAAACATTCATCCCAAATATTCCTATGTCTGGATCGTATCGCATTCCAGGGATTTCTATATGTTCCTCTATTCCGAAAGAAACATTACCTTGACTGTCAAATTGACTAGATTTAAGTCTATTACCTACACCATCCAAAATCAATTTAACAGCATTATATGCTTTTTCATGCCTTAAAGTAACTTTGCAAGCTATAGGTTGACCTCTTCTAATTCCAAATTCAGGATTAGTAACTTTAGAATAAGTACGAACGGGTTTCTGATTGGTGATGTTCGTCAAAAGTTTTTCGGCTTTGGCAAGTTTTTCTCCGCCTTCACCTACACCAATATTTATGGTAGCTTTTGCTATCTTCACTTCTTCCATTAGATTCATTTAAGAACCTCCTGGAAGTGAAATAATAGGTTTATCTTTGCCTAAAACAAAAACATAGTCTTTTAGGGTTTGAAATGTTTTTCCTTCACCTTCTATTACTACGGTATTTGGCATGGATGATTTAGTGATGGTTATTTCTTTAATGCTACCAATTTCCCCTATATGTTTACCGCCAGTTATAAGACCTACTGTACCGTTTTCAAATTTTATGTGATCCTGAATTTCTTGTTCAGGAATCTTGAGCATTATAACATCAGCTGGTTTAAGTTCATCCTCAGATAGATGGTTTCGACCATCATGGAGGTTTAACTGTGTTTTACCGCCTTTGGTTGTAGTTTTATTTTCAATACGGCATAGTTTGAATTCTTTGTTTTCGGAGGATATGGGATGGAGTGTTAATCGTCCTTTCTCATCTGGAAGCACTCGGTATACTTTTGAAGATTTGGGTATTTCGATTACATCCATGAATCCTACTGGGAATTTGTAATCTTTTATCACTCGTCCATCAATTAAAATATATCCCTTATTTATTATTATTTTAGCTTCTCTTGCTGTATCTGCTACTTTTAATACATCCCTAACTATAATTAAAAGAGGTATTGATTCATCTAAAGAGTGAGGTCCCGGATTTGTTTTAACTGTCCAATTATACTCTTTAGGGTGAATTGGCCAGTTTTCAGGAGCTTTATATCGTTTAAGATGTTTTCTTGAACCCATTATGGCCATTTTTATCCCTTCCTCTCTATTAATTCGTTTCTTTCTTCATCATCTAGATCTAATTCAACTATCATTATATTTGAAGGGTGAACTGTGTGATAAACTTTATTTCCATCCGGTTTCTGCACTGAAACACCTTCAATCATAAGTCGATAGTTTTTTAGATCTACTTTCTCCACTTTTCCTTCATGTTCCCTGAAATCTCCTCGCATAATCTCGACGGTATCTCCGGATTTCACGGGAAGAGATCTTATTCCATATCTTTCTCTAAGCTCTTCAGAGAGAGTAGCACTCATTAATCTATGACGCACATGTAAAGGTGCATTATAGAGGAATTTTCTCTGCTTTCTTGGCTGTTTTGACATATTTAATCACCTTAATTAGTAATTATAATTAAATTATTCTTTTTGAATGATCTAATCTGATCATTCTAAACTATTATGCTTGCAGCACTCCCTATGGCAGGCCATCGGTCAGCGGCTTCTTTAGCCACTGGTCCTCTTATTTCAGAACCTTTAATAGCTCCTTCAGGACTTATTATTACTGCAGCATTATCTTCAAATTTTACTCTAAGACCATCTGCTCTTTTAAATTCCTTTTTCTGTCTAACTACAACTGCAGTTGTGACTTCTCTCCTCATTTCAACATTACCCTTTTTAACTGAGATCACAATCATGTCACCTACACCAGCACTGGCCAATCTTCTTCTAACACCCTTGTATCCTTTAACTGATATTATTTCTACTTCTCGGGCACCAGTATTATCCACACACTGTAATCTAGCACCTATAGGGAGTGATTTTGCAACGTTAGATGTAAGTGCCTTCATTTTTTATCTCCCTTGACCTCTATTACTACGAAATGTTTAGTTTTACTTAGAGATCTGCATTCTGCAATTTTCACTGCATCACCGATATTCAATTCTATACAGTCGGGTTTATGTGCATTTATTTTTGATTTTCTTTTTTCATATCTTTCGTATTTACTGATGAATTTATAGAAACTTCTTTCTACAGTGATAGTCCTTTCAGCCTTGTCACTGGTTACTATTCCTTCTAATATTTGCCCTCTTACAGGTAAACTTCCATGAAAAGGACAGTTTGGATCATCACATTTTGTTTTTGGTTCTGTAACGTCAATGCCAATCATTAATATCACCATATTTACTATTCAAATTAGTTTTAATCAATTATAATTCATTATTTTTTTTTAAAATCGACAAAAGCTATTGTTGTAATTAATGTTTTCTAAATCTTTTTTTAATCCTATCTTCAGGACGGGCAACGATTATTTTACCATCTATTTCGATTTTACTACCATCGGATAAATTTAAATGTAGTGTTACCACTTTTTTTGGGATGATTTTTTCATTCCCTTCATCATCCTCTATTTTAATGGTATTTTTGGTTTCGTCAACAATTTTTCCTTTTATTCCTTTAAATCCTATATGTGAGCTATCGGCAACTTTAACTTGCAGTCCTATAAACTCGTGCCGGAATATGTTCTGTGGTGTAATCATGATTTTTTCATTATAAATGATTAGGATTAATATAAATGAGGTTCAAAAAGGATTATTTTTTATTAACGTCTCTTTCTACTTCTTCTTTCATCTCTATCTTTGATTTCAATTGTATCTGATGAAAAGCCCATATTTGCTAGAACTTCCTTGACCTTTCTTTTATGATCCCCTTGAAGTTCAATTTGGCCATTCTTAGCAGTTCCCCCACAAGCACATTTATTTTTTAGTTCCTTTGTCAGTTCTTTTATATCGATATCGTGCTCATCAATCCCCTCTACTATGGTCATGAGTTTCCCGAATCTTCTTCTGACTGTGTAGACTTTAACTTTTTGAATTTCCCTAGCTATCTCTTCACATACGCAGAGTTCTTTAGGAAGGCCACATATCTCACAGACTGTCATCGATTTTAGTTCTCCTTCGTTTTTTCATTTATTATGGTAAGAACGCGAGCAATAGTTCTTTTGAGTTCTTTAATTTTACCGGGATTATCATATACTCCAGCAGCAGCATTTTTTGAAATATTTTTAGCATATTCTGCCTTGAGCTCATCCAGTTTCTTCTGGATTTCCACTATCTCCATTGCCCTAATTTCTCTACTTCTTAGTATTACCATTTTTTTATACATCCTTTTTTTATAATTGTGAATCTCAATTTAATGAATTTACCTCTTTTATCCATATTTAATTTGAAGATTCTTCTTCTGGTTCAAGTTTTGATTCATTAGTCTTGTCATCCGAATCAGATTCATTTTCTACTTTTTCGGATACATCCTCAGATTCATCTTCCACTTCTTCAGACTCATCCTCAGATTCCACAGATTCATCTTCCACTTCTTCAGACTCATCCTCAGATTCCACAGATTCATCTTCCACTTCTTCAGACTCATCCTCAGATTCCACAGATTCATCCTTCACTTCTTCAGACTCATCCTCAGATTCCACAGATTCATCTTCCACTTCTTCAGACTCATCCTCAGATTCCACAGATTCATCCTTCACTTCTTCAGACTCATCCTCAGATTCTTCAGTGATTTCATCCAGTATTTCTGTAGGTTTAGAAGACTCTTCTACTTCGACTTCCACAACAGTAGAGTTAGTAGATTCTTCCTCAATGTTTTCTACCAGAGTATCAACAGATGATTCTTCAATTTCAACTTTTAAAATATCTACTTTGTCAGGTAAAACAATATCTGGTGGCATAATTCTAACATAAATTCCTAGAACACCGGGTTTAAGTTGAACTGTGGCAAATCCTACCCTCACAAATCTGGTGGCCGGTTCTCCACATTTTTTGATATATCCATCAGAAAACTTGGCAACTGCTGATCTGGAACCTCTAATTTTACCAGAGATGGTAACTTCCACACCCTGTGCTCCAGCACCCATTATTCTCCTAAGTGCAGTGTAAGCTACTCGTCTGAAGTGCATACCTCTTTGTAGCATGGCTGCAATTTTATGAGCCATTATTTTAGGATTCAATTCAGGTACTTCAACTTCTTTAACCTCAACTTGGGGGTTTTCTAATTCATAGTTTAATTTAAGATTCTGGGTTATGTTACGGACGGTTTTTCCTCCTCTTCCAATAACCATACCTGGACGTTCTGCATAAACTACAACCATAGTTCCCAGTGGGGTGACTTGAATCTCCATTCCACCATACCCTGCTCTTTCGAGTTCTTTCTGCAGAAATTCGTCGATTCTCGTTCTTTTAAGTCCTTCTGTTACAAAATCCTTTTCAATCATTGAATCTCCTCTAGTACTACTTGTATATGTGTGGTTGGTGTGTTGAATGGACTTGCTCTTCCAAAAGCACGAGGAGTCCATCCTCGTATTATAATTCCCCTATGGCTGGATATGTGTTGAATTTTCAAGTTTTCAGTGTCCAATCCTTGGTATTCAGCATTGGCTTGAGCATTTATTAATACATCTAATATATGCGCAGCTGCTTTAACTGGATATCTACCAGTAGGCCATCCTTCGAGACCTCTCCGGTGCCCTACTTTTTTATTATGTCTTTTAAACGGTACTGGTGTTCTCATCTCAATTACATCGTCCAGATAATCTTTAGCCTCAGCAAGTTCCATTCCCCTAATAGCATTACATATTTCGATAGCGTGTTTGGGAGATATTTTAAGGGATCTTCCAATTGACTTTGCTGTTTTTTCTTCTTCCTCTTCATTGTAAGCATATTTGATTTTAGCCATGTTAAATTTCTCCTTATTTTAGAGGCACGAACATGGACGACCTAGTTGCACCCATACCTGGATCTCCGTGCTGAACTCTTTGTCTGGTTACTGAAAATTCACCGAAGTAACTACCAATCATCTCAGGTTGGATGTTGACTTCAATAAATTCTTTGCCGTTGTAGATTCCAAAAGTCATTCCCACCATTTCTGGGAGTACTATCATATCCCGACAATGAGTCTTGATTATTTGAGGTTTTCCACCTTGATTTCCCATTTTTTTGAGCTTTCTTATTTTTTCTAAAACGTTCTTCTGCCTGGGAAGAAACCCTCTTTTTAGGGATCTTTTCTGTCTGGATGGGAATAGCTGGATTACATTATCCAGAGGCATTTGTTGTAATTCTTTTAGCGTATAACCGCGATAATTAAATTCTTTTCTAGCCAATTAGTCTCCTCCTTGTTACAATCTTTTTTTTTAATATTAATTTCTATTCTAATTCTATTTTAAACTCTTTATTCTCTTTTTATTAGATTTTAAGATTTATTTTAAAGAGTTTTAGGAAATTTATCTGTATTTTTGATTTATCTCCTTCTACCTGTCCTTTTAGCTGCAATAGAACCTACTTTTCGACCTGGTGGTGCATGTCTGGATACTGTGGTTGGTTTTCCAGGATGCTGCCTGTTTCCACCACCGTGCGGGTGATCCACTGCATTCATAGCCACTCCTCTCACACCAACGCTTTTTATACCTTTAGCTTTCGTGGCGTAGTGTCTGTTCCCTGCTTTAAGGAATGGTTTTTCTTTTCTTCCTCCACCTGCTACTACACCTACAGTAGCTCTGCAGCGGGGGTTGAATGCCTTTAATTCACCTGATGGTAATTCTACAATAGCTTTACCTACATCATGTGTGATTAAAGAAGCGTAAGTTCCAGAAGCTCGGACGAATTTACCACCGTCTCCTGGAAATTTCTCTAAGTTATAAAGAGGAGTTCCTTCAGGAATTTCAGCCAATGGTAATGAATTTCCAGGACTTATGGGTGCTGAAATTCCGCAAGCAATATCATCATTAATTTTTATACTTTCAGGTGCTAAAATAAGTCTTTTTTCATTATTTTCAAACTTTACCATAGCTAATGGGGCGCTTCTTCCGGGATCATGTAGTATATCAATGACTTTTCCCTTGATACTGCCCTCTTTTTCTATATCATCATAGGATCTATAGGCAATTTTACCTTTAAATCTGTGTGATGCACTCCTATAAGTCGGAGTTCCTCTTCCTCTCCTTTGAATTATTAACCGTTTTCCCATTTCAATATTCCTCCTATGGGCAAATTTTATGATTGGATTATCATAACTGTTTATCCCTATGAAAACTTGACTAAAACTTTACCAATTTTTTGACCTTAAATTTATTTTTAATAATTTGTTATATATTATTAATATAAATCCTGATTGAAATTTTTAATCAACTTAATCAATTAAATTAAGTTTTATAATAACCCATTTAGAATATACCCATCTTTACAGCTATATCTTCTGCACTATGCTCTGCTTCAAGTTTAATATAAGCCAATTTTTCTCCGCGTGTATTAATCTGAGTATTAACACTTTCCACCTTAACCGCGTAAAGATCCTCAAATGCACTTTTTATTTGGGGTTTACGGGAATTTCTTCTAACCACAAAGGTTAGTTCATTATTTTTGTCAATAGCATTCATACTTTTTTCTGTTAAATGAGGTTTCATAATTATTGAGTACGGATCCATCTTCATACACCCACTTCACTTTTAAATAGCTCTCCTAATTTCTCTATGGCTGATTTAGTATAAATGGTGAGTCTACCAGGATGAGTACCTGGAGCAAGTAGTTCAGCATTTAAATTATTGACTACTACAATATCCACACCGGGATGGTTCCTAGCACCTTTACTAATCCCTTTATCTTCTCCAACTACTAATAATGGACCTTTAGGTGATTTATATTTCCGTCCCCTAGTTTTACCTCTTCCAGCCCTTATAGTACGGCCAGATTTAGCTCGAACTACATCATCCATTATTCCAAGTTTTTTGAAAATTTCCCTAGTTTCACTAGTTTTTTTGACTTTAGAAAGTTCATCATCGACTATAAAAGGTATTTGAGGTAAATTTTCTATGCAATGGCCTCTTTGTTCAACTATTTCAGGTTTAGCTGTGGCGGCTACTGCTGATCTTATGGCTAATCTCCTTTCCTTTTTATTAATCTTTTCATGAATAATCCTATCTACCCTTGGTGGGTGGGCTCTTCTACCTCCAGCTGCCTGAGGTACAAAAGCTCCCTTAGATCCTGCTGGATGTCTTGATCCTTTAACTCTGGGAACCATAGCTGCCCCTCGGCCTGCACCGAATGATTCTGCAGTTGTACGTTTTCCTGCCATTGGATCTGATCCCCATGGCTGAATTTTAGCTGTTTGTGAAGATATAACTGCCCTTTTTATTAAGTCAGGTCTGAATTCTTCCATGAATATTTCAGGAAGTTCAATTTCACCTATTACTTCACCTTCTAATGAATAAATCTTGATTTTCTCCATTTTAAATCACTCTAAATAGTCCATTATAATTATTGTTACAATTTTTGAAATTAGAATAAGAATTATACAAGTTTTTAGACTCCCTGTTTAGAAGCTATGCTTATATGAGATATTTGAACAGGATCATTATGTTTACCCTGTTGTCTAACTGCTTTTCTTAGAATCACTAAACGTTTAGAAGGTCCAGGAATAGAGCCTTTCACCATCACATAGTTATTCTTGACTAAACCATATTTTACAAAACCACCAGCAGGATTTATATCCTCTGTTTCAGATTCGTTGCCTATTTTAAGTATTTTCTTGTTATATTCTGTTCTTTTATGATAACCCATTTGACCTGCCATTGCAACAGTCCACATGGTTCTTGATGGTGTCCATGGACCTATAGAACCAACTACTCTTTCTTTACTACTTCTTGCAGACTTTCCATATTGTATTCTGACTCCGAATCTTTTAACTGGGCCTTGAAATCCTTTACCCTTAGTGATGGCTATAGCATCAACATGTTCTCCGTCAGCGAATGTATCATTATTATTTATTTCTTTTCCCAGTACACTTATAGCGTAATCTAGTTTTTCTTCTAAGTTAACTCCACCGATTCCACATTCCACGATGTCTGGTTTCTTTTTAGGAATACTGACGAGTCGAGGTTTAGTATGAACTATAACCCTTATATCTTCTATTTCATCTATTTTTTCTTTTAGTTCATTTAATTTAGTTTCAACATCATTTTCTTTAGGAAAAGTTATGTTTCTTTTTAGGTCTTCATCCAAGTCTCCAGCTAGAATGTCGCTCATGGTTTTAAGTCCACGAGTGTCTTTCCTGTAAGCTCTGATTCCCATTGCCACTACGGGTGGTGTTTCAAGTATGGTTACCGGTGACGAAATCTCCATCCCCTCAGTAGGTGAGTTTTTCGTCGAATCAATCATGGTGACGTGGGTCATTCCCACTTTGTAACCAGGAAATCCCAGAAGTCCGGTTTGATCTGTTTCTGGCCAAGATCTTATTCTGGGTGATTCCTTGGCTGCTCTTTTCCTAGGACTAAATGCTATTGATCCTTTTCTGGGTTGGTGATGTCTACTCATTTAAAATTTACCTCCTTAATTCACAAGTTTACAAATTATATACGAGTTATTCTGTTTAAATATTCGATTTTATTCTGTATTTAAGAATAAGTTAAACACAGATAATGTTGCTATAATTGCTTCTTCAGTCCTTACAGTCTTAGTCCCTTGAGTAGGAATGATATTTAATTCAAAATCCAATTCCTTTTGATCAATAAGATCGTGTAAGCTTGAATATGGACCGCCAAACAAAATAGCTATCCGTTTGGAGCCTTTTAAACTATATTTTACTTCATCTAAAATAGATGTGATGGATGGAGCATATTTACTTGTTCCAATAACCAGATCTGGTTTTGGTTTAAGCATTTCTATACTTTCATGTAGATCCTTATAAGTAGATAAAGTCTTATAACCCCAATAAACCTTAGGTTTATCAGGTTCAATTACTATTTCTTTACCAAGTTTCAATACCCGGAAACTTAGCACTTTTTTAACGCTGAGTTTTTCCTTGCACAGTGCTAGACGATCAGCACCAATATCAACTATTGTGCCTTTTTTTGTCCGTTTAATAGTTAAACCCTGTCTATAATCACCTTGACTGACTTCTTCAGTGGGGTGATGTGGAGTGCGTAGCGGAGGTAGAATTCCTGCATATTGCAACTCCTTAGTTATAGGAAATACCTTTTTTCTAAGGTACTGAGGTGTATTCATATAAGTGAGAACATCACTAATAAACTTTACCTCTTTATTCTCTGAATTATCACTGTATATTACGATTCTTTCAACCCGAAACAGGGCAGCCGATCTTCCAATCAAACCTATTTTATAGGTTCTTAACTTCAAGTCTTTTGTTTCGGCCAATATTGAAGCGGGTATGAAGATGGATAAATGTTTTGATTCCATCTTTAATAGTCTATTATACTATACATTTATATGTATATTAATTATGTATATTTATTCTGAATACTATTTTTACAAAAAATAAGAATTTGTAAATTTTCCATTCAATATGAATAGTTTTCATTCAAAAATAGTATATAAGTTTAAAAAAGCTAATTAATTCATTCTAACTTTTCAATTCTTAAAACTACTACATCAACACTAACTTCCTCTTTTTGATGAAAATTATAGATATGTGGAATGGGAAAACTGTAATAAAATTTATGAGTAATTAAACCACCCAAAGATTGGAAAAATCGTTTGACAAAATCCTCAGTCTGGAACATATGAAATGAATATACAACTGGAGCAATTTCGAGCGATTTACTCATGAATAACCGGTCAGCTTCTTTATGATGGGCTCTCTGAACCCCAAATGGAGGATTCTGTATCACAGTATCTGCTTTTTCATCAAAACTTTTAACATTAACTGAAATAAATCTAGTTAAATCTTCTAATCCCCTTTTAGATGCCTCTACACGGGCAATTTTCACCGCCTGAGGATCAAAATCTATACCCACCACTCCTAATGCACCCAAAAGAGCAGCGCCAATGGCAAATATACCTGTGCCAGTTCCTAAATCAACCACTTTTAATCCTTCAATATCACCCAATGTAAACGCATTCCATAGTACATCAGCAGCGATTTTTGCTGGTGTATTGTATTGTTCTAAATCTACTTTAGGAGTGGGATGTGGTGGAATGGATTCTATAGCCATCTCCAACTGTATTTTTTTAGTGATCATTATATTAAAATCTTTTTTTATCAATTTATTTATCCTTATTTATGAATGAGTAAATTCTTAAATAGTTATAAATTCAACCAATCAACAGTTAAAGATTACTTTAATATTAATATTTAATGAAGAAAAGATATATAAAATTATTAAATAAAAATTTATAATTATAAGATAAATTTAAAGTTAAATCAATTTTTGAATTTAAATATAACTTAAAAATTAAATTAAAGATGAGATACAAATGTTCAAAAAGATATTAATTGCTAATCGAGGCGAAATTGCCATCAGAATAATGAGGGCTTGCAAAGAATTAGAAGTTAGAACTGTAGCCATTTACTCTGATGCAGATAAAAATTCACTTTTTGCTAAATATGCCGATGAAGCACACAATATTGGAGAATCAGCTCCAGCTAAAAGCTATTTGAACATTGATAAGATTATTAATGCAGCAAAAAAGTACGATGCTGAAGCCATTCACCCGGGTTATGGATTTTTAGCGGAAAATCCTAATCTTGGAAAAGAATGCGAAAAACATGGCATTAAACTTATAGGACCTAAATCATCAGTTATAAGTGCTATGGGTAGTAAAATAGCTGCTAGAAAGTTGATGAAAAATGCAGGTGTTCCCATAGTGCCAGGAACAGAAAAAGGAATAAAAAATTCTTCAGAAGCAATTAAAATGGCTGAATCCATAGGTTATCCCATCATGTTAAAACCATCTGCAGGTGGTGGTGGTATCGGTATGCGGATCATATGGGAAGAAGATGAACTTTTAAGAGCCATAGAATCCACTGAATCACTGGCAAAATCAGCATTCGGTGATGCAACAGTATATTTAGAAAAATACATCCAGGAACCTAGACATATTGAATTCCAAATACTTGCAGACGAACATGATAATATCATACATGCAGCTGAAAGGGAATGCTCCATCCAAAGAAGAAATCAGAAACTTATTGAAGAAGCACCTTCACCGATCATGACCAAAAAACTCAGGGAAAAGATGGGTTCTGTAGCAGTACATGCTGCCTCTTCTATAGGTTATACTAATGCTGGTACAGTTGAGTTCCTCTATTCTAATGGAAATTTCTATTTTCTAGAGATGAACACTCGTGTACAAGTGGAACATCCCATAACTGAAGCAATAACAGGTATTGATATTGTGAAGCAACAAATAAAAATTGCTTGTGGAGAAGAATTATGCTGTCCTCAAGATAAAGTAAGAGTATATGGGCATGCCATTGAATGTAGAATTAATGCAGAAGATCCTCTTAATAATTTCACTCCTAATCCCGGTAAAATAACAGGATATCGTTCTCCAGGCGGTTTAGGTGTAAGAGTGGATAGTGGAGTTTATAATAACTATACAATACCTTCCTATTATGATTCTATGATATCCAAGCTAATTGTTTGGGGAAGGGACCGTGAAGAAGCCATAAGTCGTATGAGAAGGGCTCTTTCCGAGTATATAATATTAGGAGTGAAAACAACCATACCTTTCGATAAAGCTATGATGGCTAGTCCCCATTTCCAGGAGGGTAAACTTCACACTCATTTTGTAGATCAGTATAAAAATGAGATCATGGATAACATGTTGAAGGTTATAGAAGAAGATAAAGAAATGGAAACACGCCTTAAATCTACATTTTTACCCTCTAAAAAAGTAGCTGCAGTATCAGCAGCGGTATCAATTTACATGAATCAATCCATTAAAAAAAATGAGGGAAAGTAAGATGACTCAAATGAGTAAAGACCAAATATTAAATGTTCTTTTTAAAAGAAAAGGAGATTATATTTCTCTTGATGATATTGAAATTGAAATTGATATTTCAAAAACAGAAATTTCAGATGAAATTCAATCATTAATAGAAGAAGGATATCCTATTGATACTCTAAAATCAGGTTATCGTTTAACTGAAACCAAAATTGTATTTCCGTATGAAATTAGAAGTAATCTCCAAACCAGTTATATGGGAAAAAAAATCTATTTCTATAAAGAAGTAGATTCAACTAACTTAGTAGCCAGAAAGCTTGCTGATGAAGGTGCATTAGAGGGTACAATTGTTTTAGCTGAAAGACAACGTAGTGGTAAGGCTAGTGGGGGGAAAAAATGGATATCACCATCAGGTGGAGTATGGATGACCATAATTCTCAGGCCAGATGTGGAACCTAACAAAGCACCTCAATTAACACTTGTAACTGGAGTTGCAGTTGCAGAAACATTAATTCAAGAATGTAATTTAGATGTGGAAATAAAATGGCCTAATGACATATTGATAGGCAACAAAAAAGTTAGTGGAATATTAACAGAAGTAAAAACAAAAATTATCGGTGTAGAATATGTTCTAGTTGGCATTGGAATTGATCTTAATATAAATATTCCTCCAGAACTAAGTGACACTGCAACTTCGCTCCAAGCAGAATTGGAACAAGAAATAAGAGGAGCTGAACTGATACAAAAATTCCTAAAAAACTTTGAAGATAATTACAATGAATTTAAAACAGGTAACTTCCCATTCATACTTAATAAATGGCGCAATTTATCAGGAACAGTTGGTAAATATGTTGAGTTACATAGAAAAGGCGGCGTTGTAAGAGGAGAAGCTGTTGGTATAAGTAAGAATGGTAGACTTGTTCTGGAAATGGATAATGGTAATCTTAAGAAAGTTATATCTGGAGAGTGTATTCACATCAATCGAAAAGAAAAGAAATAAATATTTATTAAAAAATTATTTTTTTTTAATTAAATTAATATTGATTCAACTAAATTTGTGAAATAAAAATTTAATCTAAATTTCAAAATCACTAATTAATTTATATATCTCAATCTCGAATCTAATCAACTCGTATGATAGCTTTATTCTCTAATTTTCCCTCTACTTTAAATTCTTTTTTAATGAACGCCTCAGTAACATATATATTGGTTAGGGTATGTTGAGTAAGTTCTGCAGTTTTTATCTGGGAATAACCGGCTAAAGCCATATATGGGATGATCTGATCACCCATATATTTATCAAGTGCTGCTTTTCTTGATATATGATAAAGAAGTTCTTTAGCTGCTTCTTGTCCCACTAATTCTGCCTTTTTACCCGGTTGCCCGATGGAACTCCCGCCAACTCTGCTTTTTCCTTCTGTCCATAAAACGATACCTGATCCTGGACCTAACTCATGATTTGAATGTTGAATTTTAATATCTGATTCATACCCTTCTTTTAAAAGAAATTTCTCTGCACTTTTAGCTTGCCTTATGGCAATATTTTCAGGCAATTTAACTGCATGGGATATACCTTTTATATAATCTAGTTGTAGTTTCTGAAGATTAAATGGTTTTAATTTCTTAATTGGAGTTATTTTTGCCGTTAGTAATCCACCCCCCATTGGATAATGTCCTCTTTGAATTAGATTTATTTTTGAATGATAACCAATAGATTCCAATAAAGGGCAAGTCACGTTAATGAAGTAATCCACTGGAGGAGACCATCTCACATCAGTACCGCCCCTGAGTGTGATTTTTACAGGAGAATCAGCAAAAGCCGCAGGAATCATGAATGATTGCAGAAGCAGTGTTATGCTACCAGCTGTACCTATATCAAGATGATATTCACCACCTTGAAGATTACTTGGATAAAATAAAATTTCATTAGATCCTATTTTGAGTCCTTCATGAAAAGCATGGGTAAGCTGTGCCATCGCTTTTAAAGCCGTAAAATGTTGAGGCATAAGGCCTTTTTTAGGTCTATTTGCTCGAATATTAGTTAAGTGAACATATTTACCTGTCAAAGCTGAAAGAGCTGTTGATATACGTAAAAGAGCTCCTCCCCCTTCACCATAGGATCCATCAATTTCAATCATAAAAAAAAAATTCTCCTATAAAAAAATTTGGAAAATAGTAACCAAAAAAAGAATATAATTTTAATGATTGTTAGTCATACAATACTTTTCTGCAAATTTTTTTATCATCAATTATTTCTTTAAGTCTTAAAAGACTTTCCTTAAATGCATCAATAATATAATTTTGATTTAAACATTCTGCATCCTTTGATGCTAGATCAATTCTAATAGTTGGTGAAGCACCGGGCATACCTACTGCAGGAATAGTTATTATGTTATATTCCCTTAAAAGAATCATAGCTAAAATATTTGCAGCTTCTTTCGGACTTAAAGAGTGTGTAACATTCAAATATTTCAATTCTTTCATCAAGCCTTCAGCAGATAGCATGAAACCTGTAGGAGTTAGATTAATTTCTTTCAAATCATTTATTAAATTTTTATATATTCCTTTCCTTTCGTCTTGAGCTTTAAGAATTCGTTCTGGATTGAAATCTTCTAAAGCCCTTGCCATACCTGCAATTAAAGGTGTTTGAGCTTCTAAACCAAATTGATGTGCCTTCGATTTTATTAAATCAATTAAATCCGCATCTCCAGACATTAAACCGCCTCTAGGACCATCCATAAGTTTATCAGTACTGGTGATAACCAAATTTGCACCCATGTCCATTGCACGAGGTTGATGGTAAATTACAGTCCGTAATCTCGCTCCGGATGCATCATCAACCAAAACTGGCACATTTTTTGACTTGGAAATTTCAATTATCCTTAAAAATTCTTCCTCACTCAAAACTTCATGATCCATAGTTGAACCGGTTATTATAACAAGAGATGTATTATTTCCTATTTCAAATTCATTTAAATTATTAAATTCACGATAATTTGCTCTTATTAGTTTTGTACTCCGTGGAATAGATGGATGAGAAGGTAATTGGGTTAGATAATGTACCACTTCTTCATCTGGTTTTACTAATGCAATTATGGATGCTAAAATTCCTGAGCTAGTTCTATTTAGGGCTAGAATTTTGTTTCCGCCAAGATGTTTTCTTCCCTGAATTTGTATTTCTTCTTCAAAAATTGCTGATCCGGCATATGTTTCTAGAAGATCAATATCTTCTTTTTTTATGGGGAATCCCCCAGAAAGACCAGTGAGATCATATAGGTGTGATCTATTCCTTGCTTTGATCTTGGAATTAATTATGTTTAATGCAGCCTCTCTTCTTTTTAATTCATCAAGGCTAGATTTTAATAGCATTATTTTATGAGTCCTTATAATAAATTTTAAATTAAAGTTTATAAAAAATTATTATTCTTTTTGTTTTTAATCATGTTTTTTGGATTCTTTATTATTTTCAGCCTTTAATATGATTGCATTATCTGCTGAATTTTGTAATGCAGCGCTGAATCCTGGTTCTGCACCTATAACTAAGGTTTCTTTACCATTTTCTTTTGCTTTATTAATTATTGGTAAAAAATCAGCGTCACGAGTCATAAGGGCGATAATATCAATATTAGGATTATATATTAATTCCATTGCTTCAACTGCCATATAAACGTCTGTGTCACCAGCTACCACAATAGGAGTGAATCCTTGATTAACTATTGCCTCTATCAGTTTATCTGAAGCATATTGGTTTAAAAGAACTTTTCCAACTCTCATGTTGCCATATTCTGATACTATTTTCCTTACTAAATCAAGATTAAGGCTGAATTCTTTTCTTAACATGTTGGGTCCATCAACTAAAAGTCCAATATTTTTTCCTCCAGATTCTCCTCTTTTAAGTGGTATATAATCCTTCAGAGAACTTAATCTTTCAAAACTACGCATTTTTTAATCTCCATTTGATCGTTGCAATTGTTGTAAATTATGATGAAATATAGGCCCTTAAAATTGTTATAAAGAAATATTAACTTGTAATTGGAATGTCAACCCTAAGTTACTGTATGATATCTTATAAATAATTTCTAAAAATTTTATTTATAGTATTCTTGAAGTTGTTTAAGTTTCTAAATCGGGGTTGTTTAAGAAGGGAATTAATGAGGCCTAATTTTTCTACATTATTTAATATTAATTGTATTTTATGTGTATCATGACCTATATAACTGTTGACAAACACGTAGCGAGATTAATCTTATTTAGGATTTTTATTAGTGTTTTTTTTTACGAAAATATTTTACGCAGTTAAATCTATTTTTCTGATTATAATAGGCTACTTATTGAATTTTATACGTTATCTATAAATTAAATTCTATTAATTTTATAGAATTAATGAATAATATTTAATTTAAAAAAAAAATATTGAATTTAAAAGAAATTATATGTTTTATTCTATTTCTAATGAGAAGGAATCTTTAAAAAGTTCTTTAACAACTTTGAAATCATCAGCTTCCAAGCCAACTATAGTAATATCATCTGAATCTCTTATATAATATTCAGCATCCACTATATCACCAGAATCATTCATATAAAGAAAAATACCGTCTGAAAATTTTTCAGGACTTTTTGATGGAAGAAATATTTCAAATCTGATGAGCACTTCTGAACCTAATATATTATTTTCTAATTCTATTCTTTTTTCCTGATCTATTGTCGCCTCTTTGAATTGTTCCATTCTTGAAAGGAGTTCTTCATTAATTGTAGATTTCTTATCGTTTTTCATAATATTTTTCACCGTTTTATCTCATATCTATAGTATAATTACTATCTAATTTTTTATAAGATTTATTTCATCTATTTATAAGTTATGAATTTTAAGAATAAAATATACTGAGAAAGCTTTACTCTTATAATAGAAATTAAAATTTTATTATATTTTTTAAGATTTATCTCATAAATAAATCGTTCTTATTCAAAAAATAATTTGAATGGATTAATTTTACACATTATAATTATATCATCTATTGAAATTTCTAAATCCATCATTTTATTTACAAACATTTTCATCCCCACCACAGGATAGGGATTATTTGATTGCCCGAAATCAGTGGCCATTATGCATTTATCTGATCCTATATCTTTTATTCCCTGTGAAATCAGCTCAGGATCTATCTTATCATGATTATCCATGCAAGCTACATAACAATGCTCCAAATAAGCGTATCGAGCCATTTCTTTCTGTTCATCAATATTAGCCCCCACTACCCGAGTAAAGGGATGATTAACGAGTATTCTCCAGATTCCCATACTATGAGCCATATCTAACAATTCAAAAATCTCTGCAGGATTTAAATGACCAGTGGCTAAAACCAGATCATTTTGGACAATTAAGTGAAGTATATCCTCAATCAGCTCTAAATCCAAATTCAACACACTATGAGAAGTAGTGGGAAACCAAACGATTTTGCCACCCATCAAAGCTGAAGCTTCAACCGCAGCAGGATTCAATCCCCCAACACTACTATTCAATGTTAAGCCGCCAATGACCTTTATTCCAGTTACCATCTCAGTCAATCTAGCTCTACCGGCTGTAGATTCTACATGAGATTTTAAAATAATGCCACCCATCTTCTCCTTTGAGGCCATAAAAGCCGCTTGGACATCATTCAAGATGCGAGGTTTCACATCTGGACTAGTATGTAGATGAGTATCAATGAATCCCTCTAGAGGATACTTTTCTTTCATCTGTTCATAGTAATTTCCCTTTAACATTTATGCACCACCTCGAAAAAGATGTTTTTTGAGTTTAAAATCTATTGAAAATAATTCCTTTTTAAGTTATGACTATAAAACTTATAAAGCTTTAAAAACTATAGCTACATTAGAATAATTTTGATTACTCTATAATATGATATATATTAAAAAAATAGTTTAGATTTTTATTTGTTAATAATATAAATGTTCTATATTTATTGTAATGATATTAAAATTTATAAATAAATTATTTAACTTTAAATTTGAGGAATAAAATCATGTCCACATCAGAAAATCTTACTGATCTCACTAAATACCTGGTAACTTTACCTGAAACACATATTTCTGTTTTTATTATAGTATTTTTAAGTTTTATCATCGGTCTTACTGCATTTTTGATTGAACCCCAAACAGGTTCTAATATTCTATCAAGTATAGTCTATGGTGGATCTGCGGGTTTCCTAATATTCGGTTTGATGTCAATAATGGCTGGCGCTATAACCCCCACATTTGTTAAAGTGTTAGATGGTCGGCACATGAAAATGAAGCAATCTATGTTTTTAGCCTTAATATCAATGATAATGGTGGCTATAACCTACGTTGTAGGGAGTTTAGTATCACATTTCTCAATCTACAACTATACAATAGACGCTATTATTTATGGCTGCGCTATAGTATTCGCCTTCAGAACAATAGTAATTTTTGGCACTTCTAATATTCGTCTCTTATCATCAGTTGTTGTAGCCGCTACACAACCAGCTTTAATATTGAGCATGGTTATGGTAATTGTTTTTCTAACAAGTATAACTACTAATTTAGGGGAATTCAGTATAATTGCTGTACTCTTTAAAATCATCATAGCTTCATTAATACTGGTTTTAGCAATATTCTCTTTTGTAGTTGTTATAGAATCACCTATGAGAAAAAATCTCGGAGTGGGTGCATTAGAACTTTTAAGTTTATTCCTATCCCATATGAGTGAAGGTTCACAAGCCATGGAATCCATCTTTGAGGATATGGGAGAATCCATAAAAACAATAGTAGGCATCCTTAGTTTCAAAGGAGAAAATGATTTAAAAGCCATATTTTTATCTCCCTGTGTTCATCCAGGCCCTGTAGGAGATATTGGAGGTGGTAACATGCCCACCATATTGGCAAATAGATTTAACACTTTCACTATGGTATCACACGGCCCATCTACACATGATTTTAATCCAGTGGCCTCCAGAGAGATAAGTAAAATCGAAAAAGTGATAAAAGATTCCCTTAAAGATATGGATTACTCTGAATATGCCAGTGCATTCCAGAGAGTGAAGCATCAAGGAGCAAAAATTGGTGCCCAGTATTTCGGTAATAATTTAGTGTTGCTGGCAACTTTTTCACCTAAAGGTTTTGATGACATCGATTTCGGTGTAGGATTAGCCGTTATGAACGCTGCAAAAGGATCTACCTGTACGGACAATGTAGTGATGGTTGATTGCCATAATAGTTTTAAAGGAGATGGTGGTAGAATACTTCCCGGTAATAAGGAGGTTTTCGAGCTACTTGATGCAGTGCAAAAATTGGGTAAAAATGAAGACAAACAGGTTATTAGGGTAGGATGCTGCAACGACTCAATGGAGGATATGTCTAAAGAGCAAGGTATAGGTCAAAGTGGAGTAAAGGTAATGGTAGTAGAGGTAGGTGGTAATCAAAAAACTGCATATATACTTTTAGATGCTAATAATATGATTATTGGTTTCAGGGAAAAGATAATTAAGTCTGTCAAATCTGAGGTTGACTTGGATTGTGTTGAAGTAATGACTACAGACACACATTATGTAAACACCCTTTCAGGTGGTCATAATCCGGTAGGTAATAAAATGCAGGATGAAATAATTAACACGATAATTACTTGTACTAAAAATGCTATTGATGATTTGGAGCCTGTAAAAGCAGGGGTTAAAGTGGCTGAAATAAATGATATTAAAACTTTAGGCCCTACTCATGCCACTGAATTAGTGACAACCATAAGTTCTATTGTAGCTGTAAGTAAATTTTTTGCTCCATTAGTGTTTGTATTAGCCCTTGTATTTGCTTTTATATGGATTTTCTATGGTACATCAATATAAAGAAAAAAATATAAAAATATAAAAATTAGATAGTAAATGGAAGAGCAATTTTAATATTATTAGTACGATTTAAAATCAAATTTAACTTTAAAAAAAAATTAGAAATTTATGTAATAAAATTTTAAATCAAATAATAATTCATAAGAAGAGTCCAAGTCAGCACCCATACGAAGAAGAATGGTATTATTCCACTTAAGAACCATCCTTTGAGGCCGCCCACTTTTTCCTTACCAAAAGCTCTTTCAGATGCTTGGCCAGTAATATAAAGGATTACTAATCCTATCAAAATTGCTAAATACTCGTTTTTACCTACACCACTTATTAATCCACTTGAAATATAAAATGAAATGTAACCTGTTATTATAGCAACAATAACATGTACAGATGTTAACTTAACCTCAATTTCCATAAATTTTTTCCTCCAGTTCCTTAATTAATGTATGTTAGATATATAATATAAATGAGGATGATGTATGAAAGCTATGTCCAATGTTGATGTTTATGCAATTTGCAGTGAATTAAAGAAATCATTAATGGATGCTCGCTTCCAAAAGGCTTATCAACCAACCAAAGACACCGTATTGATAAGATTTCATGTTCCGGGTGAAGGAAGGGCTGATGTAGTGTTCCAAGCCGGATTAAGAGTACATTTAACTCATTTCCCACCTTTAAATCCAAAAATGCCTCCTAATTTCCCAATGCTTCTGCGTAAATACCTTAAAGGTGCAATAGTGAGTGATGTACACCAACACCATTTTGACCGTATCATTGAAATAGAATTCCAGAAGGAACACAAATATAAACTTATTATAGAACTTTTCTCCAAAGGCAATATAATACTTTTGGATGAAGAAGGTCAAATCATTCTACCATTGAAACGCAAGTTATGGGAGAATCGTAGGATATCCTCCAAAGAAGAATATAAATACCCACCAGAAAGAGGAATTAACCCACTTAAAGTAAAAAAAGAAGATATAACTGAATTATTCACTAATTCCGATACTGATATTATCAGAACCCTTGCAAAAAGTGGTTTTGGCGGGCTTTACGCTGAAGAAATAGTTCTAAGAGCCGAAGTACCCAAGAAAAAACAAGCAGCAGAAGTTGAAGAGAATGAATTAAATTCCATTTATCAGGCTATGCTTCAAGTCTTCAATCCCCTTAAAGCTGAAGAATTCAATCCACAAATAGTTACAAATAGTAAAAATGATGTACTACCCTTAAACCTTCAGATTTATAATGATTATCAAAAAAAATCATTTCCCAGTTACAATGAAGCTGCTGATGAATTCTATAGTAGCATAGTAGGAGAAGACATAATAAATGTCCAAGAGAGTATTTGGGAAGCTGAAGTCGGGAAATATGAAAAAAGACTAAGAATACAAAGAGAAACCTTAGAGAAATTTGAAAAAACCGTGAAGGAATCCAAAATAAAGGGTGATTTACTTTACTCTAATTATCAAAAAGTGCAGAATATCCTAGATATCATAAATGATGCCCGAGAAAGATATTCATGGTTGGAAATCATTAAAATAATTAAGAATGGTAAAAAAAATAAGACAGACGGGTTAGATATCATAGAATCCATCGATAAACTAGGCAGCATCACCTTGAATTTAGAGGATAACCGGATAAATATTGATTCTCATCTAAGTATCCCTGAAAATACTGAAATTTATTATAATAAAGGTAAAAAAGCAAAAAGAAAGATCAAAGGAGTTTATATTGCTATTGAAAAAACATTAAAGGAGATAAATAAAGCTAAAAATAAGAGAGATGTTGCACTAGAGCAAATCATTGTCCCAGAAAGAAGGATTAAAAAAGAGCTTAAATGGTTTGAAAAGCTTCGCTGGTTTTTATCCTCTGATGGATTACTAGTGATAGGTGGTAGAGATGCATCTACTAATGAAACAATAGTGAAGCATTACCTAGAAAACAATGATATTTATCTGCACTCAGATATTCACGGCGCCCCATCTGTGGTTATAAAAAGTAATGGAAAAGAGATACCAGAAAACACTATCAATGAAGCTGCAGTTATGGCAGCTTCCTTCTCCAGTGCATGGTCCAAAGGATTTGGATCTCAAGATGTTTACTGGGTGAATCCTGAGCAAGTCTCTAAAACTCCCCAATCAGGTGAATTCGTTGCAAAAGGAGCTTTTATAATCCGTGGTGCCCGCAATTATGTTAGAGGTGTTCCACTTTTAATTGCAGTGGGCATAGTTGATTACGAAGGTGAAAGAATAATGGCTGGCCCAACCAAGGCCTTAGAGAAATATACTAATAATTATGTAATTATAAAACCCGGTTACACTAAAAAAGAGGAAATTTCTAGGGAAATTTTAAAACGTATTAATAAAGAACACTTTTTAACTCTTGATGATGTCATAGGAGTTTTACCATCAGGAAAATGTGATTTTGTTAACGAGAGAGATTTGAAGAGTTTAAAATATTTTAATAAACAATAAAATCTAAAAAATTTCAACATTTTTTTATAGGTTTATCTTTTCTCTCTTAACTTCTTCTTTAATAAAAAATTTATATCAATTAAATATTTCCCCTCTTCATCTGAGATTATAATAGAATCATCCTCCATCAATGAGGATAAATTAACTTCATAAATGCCATTCTCTTTTATCATTATAGTTTCTACAGAATCACCTTTACTCTCTTTTATTCCTTTAACTTGACCGTGATGAGTGTACTCAAAGAATTTACTACCGCATTTTGGACATCCATTCTGAATAATATCCTCTGAACCTTCAAATTCAGAGTGGCATTTAATGCATCGATGCATTCAAATCACCGAGGTTAGCTATCATGGAGAGGAAGTTAGATTTTTTCTTAACAGCCTTCATTACATTAGCCGGACCAATAATGGTTATACCTACGATTTTACTTTTTGAAAGTCCGAAAAAAGATTTTTTATCCTTTTCCAGTGTATAAATATCGATTCCCATAAAGTTATCTACATCTATTTCCCTCATAGTGGCCTCAATGAGCTCCGCTTCTTCTTCAGGAGTTAATCCTCCTTCTATAACCACTAAATCTCCATTTTTTACTCTATTCACTATCATGGAAATTTTCTCCATACTAGTACTTGAGTTAAGCATAGATGATGATAGGAAATCCATTTTCAAACCATTCGTATTAGCATCCATATTTTTTTAACCTCAAAAAAAAACTTATTTAATCCCATATTATTAGAATTTATCTACCATAGCTTGATAAAGATCGCTTATATGTTCACCTTGCAAAGCAGAAATGGGTATCACCGTATGCTGAGGGAATACTGAGTGAATTTTATCAGGAGAAGCCTCAGGAAGGTCAATTTTATTAGCCACAATTATAAATGGAATCTTACGTGCCTCAAGATTTCCCATTATAGTGATGTTGGCCTGAGTCAAAGGATCCTTAGTTGAATCAATAACTAATAAAACACCAGTCACATCATCCAACCATTTAATAGCCTCAATAATACCTTTAGTAGCTTCTTTAGCCCTCTCTTTAGCTTCAGTTTCAGATAAGCCAAATTCAAGGAAATTTTTATAATCAATTTTAGTGGCTATTCCAGGAGTATCAATAATATCGAAATCCAATTCCAGATCATCATGACTTAAAGTAACATGCTCCTGACGATAAACCCTTCTAGTTTCATGGGGAATCTCTGAAACTAAACCAATAGGTTTACCAATCCAATCATTAGTCATCCGATTAGCTAAAGTAGTTTTACCAGAGTTAGGATGACCATAAAATCCTATTTTAAGTTTTTTATCATTTCCAAAGAGCTTATTAATTAAGTCTTTGAAAAATTTCCGTTTTAAAAATCTAGGCATGCTCACCAACTACATCATTCCTCGTAAAATTCACCCGGCTCCATAATCACAACATTAATATTAGGATTCAAGGATTCAACCATCTCAGCAAACTCCAATGGATTTTGCTCAATTAAAGGGAAAGTATTATAATGCATAGGGATTAAAACTTCTGGTGAAATCCAATCCGCAGCAATAGCTGCCTCTTCAATACCCATAGTATAAAGATCCCCTATAGGCAGCAATACTATATTCGGTTGATAAATATCCCTTATAACCATTTTCATATCGCCAAATATTCCAGTATCTCCTGAGTGATAGATTTTCCTACCATTTTCGAGTTTTAATATATACCCGCAGGCTATTCCGCCATCAGCAGTTTCATCCATAAAATCCAATCCGGAAGAATGATTAGCATTCACCATTGTAACTTCAATATCCTGAACATCCATGGAACCTCCAATATTCATTCCCTGAGTATTTAAACCCTGTTTTGAAAGAAAAATTGAAGTTTCATGATTTGCAATTATAAGAGCACCAGTTCGATTAGCTATTTCCATAGTATCCCCAAAGTGATCCTGATGCCCATGAGTTACCAGAATTAAATCAGCATTTAACTCTTCTGCAGTTAAAGGTGAAGTAGGGTTATTGCTTATAAATGGATCTATGAGAATTTTAAGGTTATAATTAGTGATAATCTGAAATGCGGAATGTCCAAGCCACTTAATTATCATGATTTAATCTCCAAGTCAATATCTTGAGAAATGCTCCATGCATCTTTAAACAATCTCTCTATTTCTTCTATTGACTTTTGATCCCTATAAATTACACCTACTTCGTAACTATCATATATGGGATCAGTGGATATTATTAACCCATTTTTATTATCGGAAACTATAGCTATGGTGTGAACATGTGGCATAGTTCTTATTTTAACCTTTTTATCTATTAACAATTTTAAAAGTTCTACTGAAGCATCATCATCTAAACTAGCCTCCTGTATGATAATGCAACTGTCAGTTTCCATGAATTTCTTTAAGGTACTAACATCTATATTCCTAATCCAAGGATACATCATTAATAATCTATTATTAGTTTTAGAAATTGTATCTACCATAGCTTCCTTAACATCATCAGCATCAAATGACCAAATTATTCCTGGTTCTTTAGACTCTGATTTGAGTTTGCCTAATGTACCCTTGAATGAATCTAATCGTTCATCTATAATGCTTTCAATATCTTCAGCATTTTCAATGTAACTTGCCTTTAAACGATCTAATCTTTTTTTAACGTAATCATCATCCTTTTCATGCCGCATGGAAGTTAATTTGGTCATATCTGGCTTTTTAGGAATTTTTTTTATTGGTTTCATTTGAGTAGATTCTGATTCATCAGTTTTATTTAATTTTGCAAGCTCATTATTTTTGGTTTTTTCCTCTTTAGATTCTGTTTTTCCTTCAGTTTTAGAAGATTTTTGGTTGACAAGAGGATGCTCAGTTTTTTTTGTATTCATAATACTTGGTTTTTGCTTAGTAGGTTTTTCAGGATGCTCAGCTTTTTTTGGATTAATAATTCTTGGTTTTGGCTTAATTGGTTCTTCTGATTTAATTGTTTTCTTAATATTATCCAAAGTAGCTTCTTTTTTATTTTGCATAGGAACCATTTTCTCTATTTTCATCTGTTTGGGTCTAGGATTATTATTAGATTCTGTTTTGGATACATTTCCTGGAATTGGAGAGCTTCTTCCAGAAGTTTCAACTCCACTAACAAAGAATACTACTAGTATAAGTCCAAAAACAGCTATACATAACCCTAAAAAGAAAAATAAACTGTTAGGTGGAGTTGAAAATCCGAAAGACATTAAATAAAACCCTATAATAAGCAGAAACACACCAATAATTGTAATGATTAAATTGAACATCTTTTGCCTCCAAATATTAATATGTTATGGATTTTTATAAATAATAAAGGTTTCCCTTATCCTCTATTAATTCATATGATCTCTACTTCATCATCACCATCATATTCATATGTGTAGGATTATCATTGTTGTAAATTCAACGCTTAAAACATATTTCTAAAAAATAAATTCATTAAATTCAAATTAACTTTTTTTGAAGGATTTGATATATAAAAAAAGGTATTCCGGGATGTTTTTTTAAAATTTTATTTATAATAGTCTTCGTATTAACTTAATTCCTATAAAAAGATTAAAATGTATTAGGGGAGTTAAAATTTAATATTAATAATTGATATTGGATTAAAATCAATTGATTTTTTTGAAATTTTTAAATTCCTAGTATTCCTTGAACTTTGATATAATTTAAAATGTCCTCTAGAAATCCGTCTTCTCCCTCAACATCACTTAAACTCCATGCAAATTTAGTGGTTAATATTTTCTTCTGTTTATCTGGCTGAGAATCAATGTAATAAATTATTCTATTAAAAAGAGTGTCAGCACCTCCACTGTCTAGAGTCACTCCGTTTTCTTGTAATTCCCTAATTTTATTTCTGAAAATTCTTTTAATTTTAAAAGAAGAGTTTTTAACCTCTTCTTCTGAACCATCTAACTTTTTAATGAGAGTTTCAATTTCAAAAAAATCAGTTTTAACTATACTAAATATGATTCCATCAGGTCTTATGGATTGAATTCGTTTAACACCATGATAAACGTCGAAATCGTAACCAATCATACAGATTTTTCCATCCTTCAATAAATTCATTAATGACTCGTTAAAAGTTTTATCTGAAATATTAGTATCAGATTTTTTTATTATATGATCTAAAAGTTCTTTCTTAGATAATTCTCTTTCATCCAAAGATTCTAAGATTAATTCCTTCAACTTGTAATTTCTGGGCATAAAAGATTACCTCAATTTGATTATTTAATGTGTGATATTTTGCACAAAGAACTATATAAATACTATATTATTGTGAAAAAAAATTTTTAAAATATAGAATAATAAAAAAATTACTTGCATTTATATATACAATATTAATAATAAAGTAAATATTATAGGAGGGGATGTAATGAAATTTATAAATGATGTAAAGGGGCAAGGGGCAGCTGAATACATCTTACTTTTTGGGGGAGTAATCGTCATAGCCATAGCTGCATTATTAATCTACAGAGCTTACTTCAATACTAACACCTCTTTAAGTGCATCATCAGACATAAGTCATATCAGAACTAGTGTATAGTTCATGTAAAAACATCTCTATTTAATGATGTTTTCTATTTAAAATAATTAATGTTCAACTGAACTCAATCTGAAACATAAATCTTTATATAAGTGATTGTAAATGTTTATAATGGAATTCTTTTAAATTCCTAAAAAAATTTTTGGAGGAATAAAAAAAATGGATATCGTAAAAGATGAAGGTGGACAAGGAGCAGCTGAATACATCTTACTTTTTGGAGGAGTAATCGTCATAGCCATAGCCGCATTACTGATCTACAGAGCTTACTTCAATACTAACACCTCTTTAAGTGCATCATCAGACATAAACAATGTCAGAGCCAGTGTATAATTAAATAATAACTTAAATTATTTTAGTGGAAAGCAGATGTATCTTGATGATAAAGCACAGATAAGCGCAGAGATGATCTTATTAATAGGTGGCTTGATAGTACTTGTGATAGTAGTCGGAATTATGGTGTTAAATGTAGCTAACTCTGTTGCAGGTAATGTCACTACTGTAGTAAACACCGCCAGAGACACAACAATAAACAGACTATAAACTTTCCACTATACACATTTTTTTTTAAATAAGAAATATTTTAACATTAAAGGATTATAAACACTATTTTTCTATATAAACTACTTTCCTTAAGAATCATTAATATTTGATTTCAATTCCCAAACCACCACATTATCATTACTATAAACTGGTTTGAAATAAGAACTATTACCTTTTTCAAGTATAATTTTAGTAAAAAGTGAATTATCAAATTGTTTATCCATAACAATAGATTCATTATCATCCATGAATAATAATATTGAAAAATTACTATTTTCATCAAGATAACGCTGCTCTATTTTTCCATTTGTAACAGTAACTAAAGAATATGGTATTTTACCATTCCAAGTTATATTCTCATTTTGCAAATCCATATGAACTCCATTATTACTATCCAAAAATCCATTATTCACACTCATTTCACCCAAAGAATAAGTGCTATTCAATCCCTGATCTGTTTTAAAATTCCATTCTCCAAACTCAAAAATATTCCCACCTTCATTCATCATTCCATAAGTGGTTACTACAACAAAAGGCTGTACATTATCCGGATGAGTATATTCCAAAATAGTATAAGCCTGACTATAACTCAAATGATCCCAGCTACACTCTTATTAACACCCAAAACATTATTTAAAATTTCTACACTTTGAGAAGTATTGTGAGTATAATTATTCAAGGTTAAATAAGCCAAATCTCCACTAGTAGATAACATTTGGAAAATACCAACTGATAAACTTTCATTTGTCGTTGAAAATGCATGATCAACCCAGTAAACCCTTGAAATACCTGGAGATTGATCACCAAATGGATAAGCGGTGGGATCAAAATTTCTTGTAGGTAATGTTTCAATGTACCCCATTCTCCCATCCATAATAACCGGACGATCAGCCATTGCAGTGAAATAATGCCCATAACTCCAATCAGATATTATAACAGTATTTATTGATGTGTTTTCTTTAATCCATTGTGATGCATTGCTTAAATCATCGTTAGCTAAAGGAATCATGGTTGAAAATGTTTTCTCAAGAGAAAAAACTGAAGGAACAGTTATCCAGATTATGATCAAAATAACAATCACAGTTAAAAATTCTGGTCTTCTTTTAAATATTGGAAAATTTTTACTACCTTTAAGGAAATCAAGATAACCTACGACTATGCCTATAAGGATTCCAGAACTGATAACCATGGGTGATACTAACAACATCATAAATCTAGCTCCTTCCAAAAGTGAAACAAACCCAATCAATGTCCAAAAAACTAGAAAAATAGAAAAAAACCTTTAAGAATCGTTTTTTAAGTACATCATTGATCATAACCCTAAACATCCAGAAAAGACCTAAAATACCCCCAATTGATACAAGTCCCAATCCGGAAATAATCATTAACATAGAAGGCCTTTGTAATTCAGAAACAGTAGTATATAAATTAGGCCAATCATACCACGGATTTTGGGTGCCGGATATCAATAAAAGTTCCAAAGGATCCATAAAAAGATTAATGATACTTAATTTTCCCATAAAAATATAAATCAGTAATAGTGTACCTGAAAAAAATGTCAATAATACTATGGTTAAATTTCGTATATTATCCCCCTTCAGTTTTAATCCTATAATATAGAATGTAGTGAAGATTATCATCAAATAAAATTGGTATGTCCAGCCAATCCACCCCATAGCAAATAAGAACATGGAAAAAGCCGCCATAATTGCTAATAGAACCTTATTTTTTATATTAATACTATTTACAGCTTCTATGTAAAATAATGTAATTAAAAGCGGGAAAAAAACAATGAACATATCTGTGGTAAAGAATCCTGCTATCGTTCTAAAAACAAAAATAGGTACCGTCACAGCAAAAATTCCAGCAGCTAAAGCACCATAAATATTTGTAAATCTACTCATTAGTAAATAAGCAATCACACCACTTAACGGCCCTATAAATGCTGGCAACCAGAATACTACGGTAAGGAGGGATGTTCTGCTGAATAAGTTAACTAGATAATAAGCAATAGTTGATAAGTAAACAATAAGCGGGGGATAATCAAGAGGTACTCCTGGAGGATAATAGGAATGTAAATCCCAATCAGTACCGTTAATTATAGTATCCCCCATATAACCATGATTAATAAAATTATCTGTTAAACGATAGTTATAATAAGAATCCAGCTCATACATATAAGGAAGATTGTTTGCATCCTCATAAAATGATTTTTCATCTGCAGGTACTCCAGGAATATATGCTGAATCTATCCTGATCAAAAATCCTAAGAGGAATATTGCTGATATTATGGCTAGTTGTGTTAATAACTTCTTTCTAGACATATTAATTTCTCTTTTAATGAATAATATTATAAAAGTGGATGAAACTAATTTTAAATTAAAATTAATATAACTCATATTGAATATAAACAATTATTATTAATTGAAATTTTATAGTCAAATTCATAAAATACATTTTAAACTATTTTATTACAAAACGCATTTTAACTTTTATTTAACTTCACCTGTAAAAATGGATATAAATAATTTTCAAGGGCTTATAAAAAAGAATATAGCAAGATTTATAAGGAATTATTTAATAAAGGGATTTATGGAATTAAATACTAAAAATATTTGTATTATTGGTATTTTTGTTTCTGTTATACTATTTATTTTGATGTTAGTATATGTGTGGAATTTTACTGTAGATGATGCATTTATATCCTTTAGGTATAGTGAGCATCTGGCTAATGGATTTGGAGTAGTATGGAATATTAGTCAACCACCGGTTGAAGGGTATACCAATTTTCTATGGATTTTAATAATATCCTTTTTATTCCTCTTTAAATTTAATCCTGTATTCTCAACAAAAGTAATTGGATTATTTTCAGCTTTAGGGATTATTCTCTTATTTTGGTTCATAACAAATGACTTCTTTAAAGATAGAAAAAAATCACTCATCGCATTTACTGTGAGTTCTATTTTTCTCCTCATTAATCCTTATACTGCTATTCATGCTGTTTCTGGATTAGAAACAATGTTTTACTCATTTCTATTATTGGGAGTGATGTATTGTGCATGGCAGATAATTATATCTCCTAGTTCAAAGTTTATTTGGTTATTCGCATTATCAGCTCTTCTATTAAGCTTAACTAGACCGGAAGGAGTATTGATATCTTTAGCGTTGATAATGTCACTTATTTATATTTCTATTAAAAAAATTAATAATTCAATCAACTTAACTTCCTTTTTACCAATTTTGGTTTTATATATAATTCCCATTATTATTTACAACGTGTTTCGTGTTTCATATTTCCATGCATTATTCCCGTTACCATTTTTGGTAAAAATAGTATATGGAATAACTTTTCCAATTGAATTCTTAAACGCCCTATTTTACTTAATACCTTTTATATTAATCATAGTAATCCCGTTATTTTTTAAGAAACAGGGAATTAAAATCAATAATAATAATCTAAAAAATTTTAAATATTTATTACTAATTCTAGGAATAATGTTCATTTTTGCTAATATAGTATATGTTAATACTCCACTTATGAATTTTAGTCAAAGATTTTTTTATCCTACATTTGTACTGTTTTATTTGACTTTTGGAATAACTATCAGTATATTATTCAATGAAATAGAAAAAAATAAAAATACAAATTCAGAAAAAAATAAACGAATTATACTTACTTCAGCTATAATAATTATATTGTTAGTTTTATCAAGTTATAACGGGATAAATGATCTTAAAATCCAACATGATTACGGAATAAGCTTTAACAATTCATATATACCAATAGGTAAAGCTCTCTCCCCATTCTCAGATGATAACTATACTGTTGCCTTCGCAGATGCTGGTGCTGTAGCTTATTATTCCGGATGGAATTTTTTAGATCTAGGTGGATTGAATGATAAATTTATTGCAGAAAATGGAGTAACTAGTGAATATTTGGAACAAAAGAATCCCGAACTAGTTATATTCGCTTCAGTGGATGGTGTAATACTCACACCCGGAAATAGTTACAATTATGTTTTAGAAAACAATTATACACGATTAGATCCCATAAAAAATAGTAAGGGTTACTATTTTATACCATTTTTAAAGCCTAATATTAAAGATTTTGATTCAATCAAAAATTCACTCGAAATTGTCAGCAAAGAATCAAATTCAAATTAATTACCAAAAA